>SCSO01000317.1 GCA_004297865.1 Legionella sp. | reverse complement strand
CTCGTATTCCTTATTTTCCAGATCGCAAAAGTGCTGAAGAGAACATTCTTGCCCATCGACGCGCTTCCCTCGAAGCATTTACTGCCTGTGAAGTACTTATTATTACAGTGGGGCAAAATGAGGCCTGGGTAGATACTAAAAATGAGCAAGTATGGGCAAAGAGACCCCCTCAAGAAATTCTTGATATAAGGAAAGGGGAGTTTGTAGTCACTGAATTTAGTTTTGCAAAAAATGTTGCTGCTTTGAAAGAAGCGATTAAGCTACTGCTTTCGATTAACCCCAATTTACAGTTTCTTTTTACAGTAAGTCCAGTTGCATCCCATGCCACTTTTTCGGATAAAGATATTATATCGCAATCGTTTGCAAATAAATGTCTTTTACGAGTTATTATCGATGAAGTTATAAAAAGTAACCCTAATCAATTATTCTATTTTCCATCATTTGAGATGGTATTATGCGATAATCCCTCCAATTTTTGTGCTGATAATCGTCATGTAAAGTTTTCAAGAGTAGATAAAATATTTTCTCTGCTCACTAAATCAACTGCGCTTAATTAATTTTATGAAAGCGATAATATTTTCTGATTCATTACCTAAAAACAAAACAAAAGGTAATTATATTGATTTTTCAGGAAAGCAAGCAAAATCAAACAAAAACCCTGAGATTGAGGTCATTGAATTATCTACGCTATATAATATTTTTGGTCAAGAATGGCTTGAGCAATTTTCGGTATGGCTTGGGCAACTTAATTGTGAGCATGCTGGACTGTATTGGTGGGCTCATACCGCAACGGCTAAAAACTTATTATCAACTCCCTTAGCCCAATATTATTTTCAAGTGCGAGCTGTGTGTGAGATTGCAAAGCAAGATAATACATCTGATTTGTATGTATTGGGGGCAACACCTGCCCAAATGATTGCTATAGCATTGCTTTTGCCTGCCGGCGAATTTCAATTTTTAGGTAAATCATGGCGATTACGTGGTTGGAAAGGATTTGTAAATAGTATCAAGGCTCTTGTGAAACAATGGCTTCAATTTGGTAGCGTGCTAGTTGGTTTTCTTATGTATCGCACTCCCCAAAATCTCGGTAAACCTGAGCTTTGTTTGTTCACTTATATGGATGGGGTACGTCGTGAAGGAGTTGATAATTATTTTGGTAAATTGCCAGCTTTGCTTCGTGAAAATCATAAATTCGATTCTATTTTATATCTGGCCTATGTTTATAGGCCTTATTGGAAAAGGTTAAAAGGACTAAAAAACGAGAGTGGAGGTGAATCGTATCTTGCTTTATATGGATTACTTAAAATTACAGATTATACATGGTCTCTATGGAAAACTCTGGGTGAGTGGTGGTCGAATTCGTATGGAAGAAAAGAAATTTCTTCGTGTATAGACGGCTATTCAGCAATTCTAAAAGAGGTTTTTGTAAATGAAACAGGCGGGTATTTTCATAATCTTCTAGTGTATAAAGCAGTTTGTCGGTTTGTCACTCGTTGTACCCCAAAAACCATAGCGTATCCATTTGAAAATAAATCATTGGAAAAGATGATTTTATTAGGCGTTAATAAAGCCACGCAACGCATAAAAATGGTAGGTTATCAGCACACATCGGTGACACCCAAGCATATAACTTTATTATTTATACCCGGAGAGGCAGCCCTCACCCCGTTACCAGACAAAATTATTACGGTTGGAGAAATTACCAAAAATTATTTGGAGACCTTAGGTAATTATCCACCTGAGATATTTATTAAAGGAGGTGCATTACGACAAGTATGGAATGAACGATTACCTCGACAACATGGTAAGTCTATATGCGTTTTGTTAGCCCTCTCTTCCAGTAAACAAGAATTGATTCAATCTATTGAGTTTTTTAAAGAGGTTATGCAACACATTCCAGGATTGAAATTAGGAATTCGTCCGCATATCAATTTTTCGCTATCATTGTTACCGCGTGGTTTAGCTTTGTGGGTTAGTGAGCACGCCCTAGATTTGTCTAATACACTATTACAGGATAATTTAAATTGGTGTACTGTCACCGCTTATGTGTCATCAACAGTAGCTCTAGAAGCGCTAATGCGAGGGAAGCCTACGGTGAATTTCTCAATTGGAGACGTGGTATCTTCAGATCCATTGGTTGGAAGGGTTCCTTTTCACTGGCAGGTGTATAATCCTATAGAGATGGCTAAAATCCTTATTCAAGTTAATAAAATGCAAATGGATGATTATGAAGAGAATAGCTTGCAAGCTGTAGCGTATGCTAAAAATTATTTATCTCCCATTAACAAAATGTCTTTAAAAAATTTTAGTGAGGTTTTGCAATGAAGCGCTCTTATATAAGCAATGAAAGAACAGCTTTGCTTAAAGAGAGTGGTCTACAAAATATATTATTTATTTATATCCCAATAATATTACTTTTTTTTCAATATCAAATTAATTGGCTTTATCCGGAATCGGACTCATCCATTCGAATAGCTTATTACGGAATGCTGTTCATTACAGGATTACTATTTGTTTTAAAGCGTATCAACACGAAACTAGTAGTTGCCATATTACTACAGGCCTTGTTATTGGCATGTATCGAAATTGGTAGCATCGTTCATATTGTTATGGCTGCGTTATTCCTTATGTATGGCTATTGTATAGTACTTGCTTCGAATAGTTCATTGAATAAGATATTGAAGCTTTTATTTTTCGTTAATGCGATAGTGATGCTGTGTCAACTTTTGGGTATAGATGAAAATTTTTACGCTTATCAATTTTATTCAACCAATACATCAAATTTTATTTCATTCTTAAACGGGGAAACGACGGGTCATGTAAATGCGCATCAGGGCCGTATGCCGGGAATATTTCCGAGCACTATCAGTCTTTCTGTATTTCAATTTTTGATATTTGAACAATTAGTTGCCTCAAAAATTTATGGTAATAAAGTTATTTATTTTTTTACAGGGTTTATTTTTGCTATAACAGGTAGCACCGTAAGTTTAATGTTATTCGTATTCTCTTTTTTGTTTCTTTTTAAGAAAAGGAAGCTTATTTATTTTCAATTGGGATTTATAGTAAGCCTGTTGGTTTTGTTTTGCTTTTTTTACGCTATTTTTGAATATAATTATTCAGTTGAAGCAAAGTTGTCGCGAATACAAACAAGATTTATTTCAGAAGGTGGAAATAGTCTTCTCACTAGTAATTATATAAACTTTATTGCGATCGTTTTTTCTATGCTGAGTTGGATTGTAGCTCGAAAAATCTTTAATCGGTTTCGTGCACAAAGTAACATTCTCAATATAATACTTTTTTTATTAATGACGATTTCGCCTTTGATTATTCATCCTCTTCAACGCGATATTCATTATTGGTTTATTGTAGGGTGCAGTGTAGCTCATTATATTGCTTCTCGTGGAGATAAAAAATTTGTTTTGCGTCGGACACATTCTATTCAAGAATCTAGGATCTAAAATTTATGGAAAAAATAGCTTCATTAAGCAACTTTGAGGAAGGTAGCATTAGATATCCCATGACAGTAGTCATTGCGACATTGGGCGGAACTTGCTTAAAATCTACTATAGAATCTTTAAACAAAGGATCCATAATTCCTGAGGAAATATTGATCTGTATTCCCATAGAAGAGGCTAAAAAGATCGAAGATATAAACTTTCCCAATGTCAAAACTCTACTCACTCAATGCAAAGGCCAGGTAGCACAACGAGCAATAGGGTTTCAAAATGCTTCACATAAGATAGTAATGCAGCTTGATGATGATTTACAGCTAGATGTTAACTGTATTAATTATCTTTTAAAAACGTTAATAACAAATGGTCCAGAAGTTGCTGTTGCTCCCTCGCTCATGAATAGGGCTACAGAAAAATCATTTTATAAGAGGCAAAATCGCTTCCTTTTATTACAGCGTTTTTGTTATTGGATAATAAATGGAAAAAATGGATATCAGCCCGGAAAAATTGGTAAATCGGGGTTGGCAATGGGCATTGACCCTGAGCACGAAAGTAAGAGCCTATTCGAGGTTGAATGGATCGCTGGTGGTTGTGTATTGCACTACAAAAAAAATCTTGTTTTAAGTAATTTTTATCCCTTTCCAGGCAAAGCATATTGTGAAGATATTCTTCATTCTTACCATCTTGGTCAGTCAAAGATAAAGTTGATCGTTAACTCAGATGCAGAGTGCTGGTTGGAGCCAGCCATAAGGGATTATGGTTCATTAGAATTTCTAAGAGAACTGCGTGCTGATTTTAGGGCTAGAAAATATGCTATGACTTTATTTTCGCGTTATTCGTTGCGAATGTATATTTATTATATTGCCCGATATATTTATTTTTTATATCTAAAGGTCGTAATGTAATTACAATGGAGTTTTAGGCAGCAAGGTATTTGGATTCTCATGAGTAATATAAATATACTAGTAACTGGGGCAAATGGGTTTGTAGGTTCTGCATTATTAGATGGGTTAATAAAGGAAGGTAAGTGCAATAAGATAGTCGCCATGCATAGATCTGAACTTACTAGTAAGATCAAGCAGCGATTTGGTGACACGGTTCATTGGGTAAAAGCTGACATTACCATCAGTGAATTAAATACAATTGTAACTAATATTGATACGGTATTTCATCTTGCCGCCTATTCGACTACTGCTGAGTCTGAAACTGAACGTCATTTGCTGGAACAAATTAATGTCAGAGGTACGCAGCGTTTAGTTGATGCTTGCAAAGAAGCGGGAGTTCGCCACTTTATTTATGTGAGCAGCATTGCGGCTTGTGAAGCTGGGCCTAAAGTGTTAATTGATGAAAGGAATGGTTTTCCTGTCAGTTCTTATGGTAAAAGCAAAAAATGTGCTGAAGATTATATATTGAAAATGTCCGGAAATGGATTTGAGACGACGGTGCTCCGACCTACTGCATTATTTGGTGAGGATCATTTAGGTAGTATTTATGAGCTTATTAAGACCATTAATAAGGGGCGATTTTGTATATTTGGTCAGGGCAGAAATTCTACTAATTTTTATTATATTCTAGATTTTGTTAATGTACTTTTATCTATAAAAAATGATATCAGAAGTTACCAACAGATATTTATTGCAGCAGACTCATCACATCAATTAAGAGATTTAGCACTTTATATTGTAGAAGCTCTAGGTAGTAAGCGTCGTATTCCCCGTATCCCTTCATCATTAGGGTATGCAATTGCAACAGGTTGCGATATTGTTACAAAATTGTCTGGAAGAACGACACCACTTTCAAGAAGCCGTTATCACGCAATGACGAGAGATGTAGTTTATTCCAACCTAAAATTATCAGATATGTTAAATATAAGGCCGACCTACGGTATTGTGAAGGGTATTAATAATACCATAGAGTGGTATCGAAAGAAGGGTCTGATTTAATTGTAAAGTTCCTATTTTTGATAGAGCAGATGTACGGAATCATTTGGATTTTTAATGGATTAAACTCATGGATAAACGGCTTGAAAATACACGTATTGCACGGATTTCTACAGTTCCCTTTTTTGTTGTAACGCAGCTAGTTTCCCAGCTTGAAGCAATTAGTCATGATGGTGCGTTAGTTACAGTAATTACTAGCAAGGATGAGTTAAGCGAGAATATTGAACAACTGAATTATTGTGACTTTTCGCCTCTCTACATTCCTCGTGAAATTAATATTCTTGATGATCTAGGTGCTTTATATAAGCTTTGGAAGGTATTTCGAAAAAGGCAGTTTGATATTGTCCATTCTACTACACCTAAAGCAGGATTACTCTGTGCTATAGCCTCACGTTTAGCCGGGGTTCCTATTCGTTTGCATACCTATACGGGGCAGGTCTGGGTTAATATGAAGATGCCTAAAAAAGCCATTATTAAATTTTGTGATAAGTTAATTGCCTTTCTCAATACCAAATGTTATGCAGACAGTGTTAGTCAAAAAGATTTTTTAATAAAAAATAAAGTTGCTTCTTCGAAAAAAATTACTGTTCTAGGCAGTGGTTCGCTTGCCGGTGTAGATATTACTCGCTTTAATCAAAATAATTTTTCTCTAGATCAAAAAGCAGAGATTAGAGATACTCTCAATTTAAGTGATGAGGTAGTCACTTTACTTTTTGTAGGGAGAGTAACTAGAGATAAAGGATTATACGAACTATTAGAGGTTGTTAGTCAATTATTAGCAGATGGATACAATGTTTCCTTATTAGTAGTTGGCCCCTTCGAGCCAGACTTTGAAGAAGTAATTCGCCCTTATGCTGACCAGCTATGTGGGAATAAGGTTGCTTTCACAGGTTTTAGTGTAAAACCGGAATATTATATGGCAGTTGCTGATATATTATGTATTCCAAGTTATAGAGAGGGGTTTGGGACAGTCGTTATTGAAGCAGCTGCAATGGGAGTACCAGCAGTAGGGACTAATATCTATGGTTTAACTGATGCAATAATTGATGGAGAAACTGGAATTTTAGTTGATAAAAAAAATGTGTTACAACTGAAAGCTGCTCTGCAAAAATTAGTGAGTAATAAGCAGTTAAGAGAGGAATTAGGTGCAAATGCTAAACGGCGTGCTATTAACGAGTTTGCAAGTACAAAGTGTGGTGAGCTTTTAGTTTTGGAATATGAAAGCTTATTGAAGAAAAGAATAAAAGGTTATAACAAGAGGTCACGGGTTCGATTCCCGCAGCCTCAATAATAACTTATTGATTTTATGCAAAATAAATATCTTGTCCGAAGTTGCGGCAAATTCAAATAAAATGCTGTATACTATGTGACTTATTTTTTTAATCCATTTTAAATTGAAGAGTGCTATGGTTAATTTAGATCAATATAGAAATATTGGTATCTTCGCTCACGTCGATGCCGGAAAAACCACTACTACTGAGCGTATTCTTAAGCTCACCGGTAAAATTCACAAGATTGGTGAAGTTCACGATGGTGAATCAACTACCGATTTCATGGTGCAAGAAGCTGAGCGTGGTATTACCATCCAGTCGGCAGCTGTTAGTTGCTCTTGGAAAGATACACGTTTCAATATCATCGATACCCCTGGACACGTTGACTTCACTGTAGAAGTGTATCGTTCATTGAAAGTACTCGATGGTGGTATCGGGGTGTTCTGTGGTTCTGGTGGTGTTGAGCCGCAGTCAGAAACCAACTGGCGTTATGCGAATAATTCAAAAGTATCTCGTTTGATTTTTGTTAACAAACTTGACCGTATTGGCGCGGACTTCTTAAAAGTTACTGAACAAATTAAGAAAGTATTAGGTGCGAATCCATTAATTATGACCTTGCCAATCGGCTTTGAAGATACCTTTAAAGGCGTTGTCGATGTATTGAGTCGTAAAGCGTACATTTGGGATGAAACAGGCCAACCTGAAAATTACGTGGTTGAGGATGTGCCAGCTGATATGGTTGATGAAGTTGAGAAATATCGTAGCCAACTCATTGAAACAGCGCTTGAAATGGATGATGAGTTACTGATGGCTTACTTAGAAGGTGAAGAACCATCAATAGAAGACATTAAACGCTGCATTCGTAAAGGTACACTTGAATTGGCTTTCTTCCCAACTTATTGTGGTTCAGCCTTTAAAAACAAAGGAATGCAACTATTGCTTGACGCAGTGGTTGACTATTTACCAGCTCCACATGAAGTTAATCCACAACCTTTGACTAATGCTGAAGGTGAGCCTAACGGCGAATTTGCCATCGTTTCTCCCGATGAGCCCTTCCGTGCCTTGGCCTTTAAGATTATGGATGACCGTTTTGGTGCTCTAACTTTCGTACGTGTCTATTCTGGTAAATTGAATAAAGGCGATACGATCCTTAATTCGTTCACTGGTAAAACCGAACGTGTCGGCCGAATGGTTGAGATGCAGGCAAACGAACGTATTGAATTGCAAAGTGCCGAAGCAGGCGACATTATCGCTATCGTGGGTATGAAAAACGTTAGAACCGGTCATACTCTTTGCAGTCCAGATCACGAGTGTACACTAGAGGCGATGGTGTTCCCTGAGCCAGTTATCTCTATTGCGGTTGCTCCTAAAGATAAAGGTTCAACTGAAAAGATGAGTATTGCAATTGGTAAGATGGTTGCAGAAGATCCTACATTTAGAGTTGAAACGGATGAAGATTCAGGTGAAACCATTCTTCGTGGTATGGGTGAATTACATCTTGATATTAAGATAGATATTCTGAAACGTACATACGATGTTGAATTGATTGTAGGTCAACCGCAAGTAGCATACCGTGAAACCATCACTAAAGCGGTTTCCGACAGCTATACTCATAAGAAACAATCAGGTGGTTCTGGTCAATACGGTAAAATTGATTACACGATCGAGCCTGGTGAGCCAAACAGTGGATACACTTTCAAATCAACCGTTGTGGGTGGTAACGTTCCTAAAGAATTCTTCCCAGCAATTGAAAAGGGTTTCCGTTCAATGATGGAAAGTGGAACTTTAGCAGGCTTCCCGGTATTGGATGTTTCAATTAACCTCACCGACGGTGCTTACCATCCAGTTGACTCTTCAGCGATTGCCTTCGAAATTGCTGCAAAAGGTGCTTTCCGTCAATCTATACCAAAAGCTGCACCACAATTACTTGAGCCCATCATGAAGGTTGATGTTTATAGCACCGAAGATGATGTAGGTAACGTAATTGGTGACTTGAACCGTCGTCGTGGCATGATCTCTGGGCAAGAACCCAGTGCTGCTGGCGTACGCATTAAGGCTGACGTTCCACTATCAGAAATGTTTGGTTACATCAGTACGTTGCGTACTCTTACTTCTGGTCGTGGTCAATTCTCAATGGAATTCTCTCACTATGCTCCTTGTCCAAATAGCGTAGCTGAAGCAGTAATAGCTAAAGAGAAAGAAAAGAAAGCCGCTAAGTAAATTTTAAGCGATACTTATTAAAAGCCTCATCAGTTTGTTCTGATGGGGCTTTTTTGTATCTAGGCTTTCAATACGAAGCAATTAAAATTCAGAAAGAGCAATTTACTCGTATTGAAACACTTTAAAATAAAAACATTTTAGTTTAAGTTAGCTTCTCAAATTTCTAAAATAAATATGGTAGATTCATGCCTAACAATATTTCAAAAGAAAAAATAACCAAAACAATGGCTTTTCTTGGTGGCCTCAATATATTTTTCATACCATCATATTTGAGTGATAGTTCTTTTAATCTCTTGCTGAATATGGCATTAAATGCTTGGGTGATCTATAGACTTCATGAGATGGGGAAACCCTTGCCTGTTAGCACTAGAGTAAAAAGCTGTTTTTTTGAGCTTCCATCGGAAGAATTTGAAGGAAACTATCTTACTACGATTGCAGAAAACATAGTTAATGGTGGCACCGCCAAATATAATCATTTATTTGGATGCTATTAAAAATTAATGGCCAGACTCGATTGATTTGAAAGAGAAAGAATTGGAGGCTGGGCTGAAAAGCCCAGATGCTTTACGCGGTATTTAAGTTGGGTCAGTGCCCGGCTTACCGTTTAACATTTTAGCCCATTGCAGGAATTAAAAAACACTAACTCATCTGCAGAAGACCTTGCTGGTTCACTATTCTTTTTGAGTTGCTCTTCTAAACGATTAACTTTTGCTTTTAATTCTTCAATTTGCTCTTTTAGCTCTTCAAGTTTGTTGGATTGCGAATCATCAATTTTAGGATCACATTTTGGAAGCGCTTCAAAAACTATTTCAGGTTTGTGCTCTAATACTCGTGCTAGCTCTATCAACTCCTCCTTGTTAAAGGGGAAATATTTATGGGTATAGGATAATACAGCAAGTTCAGATGTGCGAGCGTCATTACGAGTGAAGCGGTATTTTATGACATTGTAAGTATTGGAGACTTTGATTATCTGTTCATGATGGTTGAAGTTCAAATCATTAAATATATTGGCAATGGGGCCTTTTGCAGGTTGGTTAATTGTAAAAACGATAATCAAATCATCCTTTTCTATGTCCATTAACAAGCAGTCTTCGGTATTATTTTTGTGGGTTATGGTTCTTTTGATCTGCATAAATACTCCTATTATGTGAGTTAATCGACGCAGTTATATCTTATTCTCTTATAAAGTCAATAAAAAACCCAAGTAGATCAATTAGCCTGCATTTCTATTCCTTCAACATCAATCCACCATGTATCCACAGGACCTAAACCCTAGGCTAAACTCCATTGCTTTCGTCAGGGCTAAATTTAATTACCCTCATCCGCCCTCTGGGCACCTTCTCCCTTGAAGGGAGAAGGGAGATCTTGGGTACAAAAAATTTGTGGAGATACCTCAGAAGTCTGCACCCATTGATTTTATAAAAAAGTACACTAGAATTAGCGCCCTTAGTAATCTTAAAATTAAAGGTGTTTTTCATGCCGCAGCTTATTTATGTCATGGGTAATGGCTATAACGGTAAAAGTTCCTTCGTCAACTATATGCTGGGGCATGAATTCGTTGTTGAGGATGACATTGACTTAGTAGGGGTGAAAAATGAATCCTTGCCCCATGCAAAAATAAGGACTGATAAGGAGCAACCCCCGCAGATATTTGAGTCAGGACCCTATGCATTTTGTGATTGTCCTGGATCTACTAGTAAAGATATTGAAGTTCCAGAAGCTGCGCTTAAATTGACACAAGAGTATGAGCTTACCAATTCAGTAAAGGGTTTTATTGTAGTCATTTCTATCAATGAATTAGAATTACGTGGTACGGACTTCAATAAATTATGCCATGATCTACAATTGATGACTAATATAGATGACTTAAGCCAAAATATTATTTTCTTATTTAATAATAGAGGTGATCCGCGGCAGCAAAGGACACGTTATTTCATTACAATTAATGAGCGTATTAACTCCTTAAAAACAAATAGCATGCCTAGAATTGAGGAGAATATTGCAGAGTTAAATGCATCATTACAGCAGGCTCAACAAGAAGAACTATCGGCAAAGGCCTCATCTAATTCCGAAGCATTTTTTAACAAATCAGCCCCAACAAAAATTGAACGTATAAAAGGTCTGTTAGTGGAAGCGCACGATCTCAAAGCGAATATTGAGGCAACAATAAAATTGTTGTCACTTATCAATGAAAACAACTCAGTACATTGGAAAAACCATGCGACTCCAGAATGCAGAGAATTAATGTTGAAGAAATTAGAAAGCATGAAGGCAGTGATACCTGAAAGCTGTATTCATTTTTCTGTGCCGAAGGATTCTTCTAAGCTAACTTGCAATTGAATCAATCGAGGCTGACCCCATTGATCTTTTGATACTCACGTTTTGGAGTACCGATGCTAAATTTTCTTAAAAACATTTTTTCTAAAAAAAATAAGTCTAATGAATTATCAATGGATGATGGCACTTGGTTAGATTGGTTAGGCGCCGATCCTGTAGCTATTATGAGTGATGAAATAAAACGTTTGATAATAGATCAAATTGAAGGAGCTGTAGTCGATAACGTGCATTTCACGAGTAATTTTAAAACCCTCATGACGACACGTAAATCTCCGGAAGATCCTAATAGATTGATTGTTAACCGGGCCGGCGTTGGTGCGTATTTTCAAGCCACAGTCCAATCCTCTAATAATACCCCCGAATTATTGGAAGGCTATTTTACCTGGGTTGCTGCAGGTATAGCTACCGATCGTAGGAGCGATCAAACGTATTTAGATATAGGACAGGATAGTGATATGAGCGAAGACTTCTTGAAAATGAGATTATTTGAGGTTGGATCTGAAATAGAAATGAGTACGAATTAATGAAACTGGTATGGCCATCACAAGCAAGATTTGCCCAACGTCTTTTCCTGCCTAATTTATAGCATTTAACCCCATTGATCTCTTGGCCAAAATTGTGCATATTTATGGCTACTAATCTTATTTTAACGCATTTAATCATTTTCAAACCAGGGTGACATATTTTAATCAAGTACTATACTTAACATATAGTTCAAAAAAGAGGCAATTGCATGCCTGAATTAAATGATTCATTACAAAATCAACAAGTTAAGCACCGCATCATTAAAGCTGGTGATAAGGAAATGGAATTATTGCATCGTGTTTCACTTGCGGAATTAAGAGAATTATTAGCAAGTGAACCCGGTTTGCTTGCAGCTGGCATAGTAAAATATCAACCCAAAATCAAGCCACAGGCCCCATTTCAATTAATATTTGCGGAAGGAAATTTCTCGATTTTGCGCTGTGCTAGACACAAAGACAAAGCCGGTAAGGTGACCTTTTATGCGGAAAGAAAACTGCTTTCACAACCAAAATTACATGAGAAACATGAAACTAAAGAATCAGATTATAAACATCCAGACTCTGAGGTAAGAGCTAAATTCAAGCAAAGTCAGCGTTCACGTATTTATGCTGCTACAAAAAGAGAGTTAAAGATTGTCGCAACATTTGCAAAGCGCATGAATAAAAATAATGTCGCCATTATTGTTAAAGAAAAAAATAAATTAGGTGACCCTCAAATATATCAATTTAGTAAAATTGCAGCGTTTAAAGATTTAACTTATCTGGGAAATTTTCTTTATCAAGCAAACTTGAATGCTCCAGGCATGGAAGAGAAAAAAAATACCATGCTTGCCTATGTGGCAGATAAAATGGCCGAGCAAGTAATCCTTTTACATGCATTAAAAGTCAGGCATAGAGACATTAAACCGGCTAATTTTTTAATGTACAGCGACGGGGAAATCCTACTATCCGATTTTGGCAGTGTTACTTATTTAAATAAGAAAAATAAATGGGAAAAGGCTTCACTTGCAACAGATCGAGGATTTAGAGCTCCGCAATTTATGATTGACGCTGAAAATGACGAGGAGCGTAGACTTGATTTGAATGATCAGTGGGCTTTAGCTATTTCTGTTTTAGAAATTTATGGATTCAAAGCCGCTTCCGAGAATCTGAAGCTATTCAAAGCAGAAGAAGTAAAATTAAAAACAGGGATCAATTCACCGGATGAAGCTAAAGCGATTTACCAAAGTTTTGTAGCAGGGATGATTACCGATAAAAAATTTCAAAATATACGCCCGCATATGCAAGAGTTTATTATCAAGGCCTTGAATTTAAATGTAGCAGAACGCCAAAACATTAAAGAGATGATTTCAATTCCGGAGACCACGGAAGAAACCACGAAAATCGTGAAAGAGGTTGTTCGTAATGTTCATCATCGGGTGGCAAAAATCAATGAGACTCAAATAAAGCTAATCATGGAAGCAGCACTTAAATCCTCTACTGAGAGTAAATCATCAGATGGCTATGAAGAATCTTTCGATTCTATAAATACTTTTGACGAGGAAGATAGTCCGAATTTGGAAACCAGTAGCGAGGAACTAACATCAAGTACCTTAAGCCAATCTAGTGATCATACATTTTTTAAACCCACTGAACCTGATTCAGAAAAAAAAGACAAGCCAAAACCCCCTTCTTCAAGTAGTTCTCCTAAATCATAAATCAATGAGATCAGATTCCATTGATTTTGAAGCAAACACTTTAAAAGAAAATCATTTTGGTTTAAGTTAGCGAGCTTCAGACTCCACAATCTTAGGAGTTACTCGTGTTGTTAGAAGCTCATGCAGGTCAAGTAGAACGGCTTATGGCGCAAGGCTATGATTGCCTCAAACAAAAACAGCAGCAACAGGCCTTATTGTATTTTAATAGCGTGGTTTTATTAGAGCCCAAGCACGTAGACGCATTGAAAAACTGTGCAGACATTTTGCTAGGTTTAAATCGGCCGGCAGAAGCAACAGTCTACTCGCATCATGCCTTCCAACTTAATCCTAACAGCTATAGTTTATCATTGCACGCTAAAGCCCTATATCAAATGGGGAAATATCATGAGGCTCTAGAGTGCTTTGAGCGAATACTTGCGGAAGAACCAAACAATTATACTGCCATGGGACAACGCGCCCTCTGTTTAACCCAAGTCAATCGCTATGATGAAGCCCTTCAGGCTTATCAAAACGCCTTGGTTTGTTGTAATAATCAGGATGTTTGGATTCAATATAATTATTCTTTATGTCTACTCGCTATGGGCAACCTACTGCAGGGATTCGCAAGCTATGAATATCGTTGGTTATCTTCATTAAGTGAAGAACGCCAGGCATGGATAGTTCCAGATTTTGTTAATCGTGATAGGTTACAAGGAAAATCGATTCTTATTCATTCTGAACAAGGATTGGGTGACGGTATTCAATTTTTTCGTTATATCCCCTTATTAGTACAGTTGGGTGCTCGGATATATTTGGAAATGCAGCCGGCATTAATCCCGCTTTTTTACGAATGGCGTCATACGATTCGTTTAATTGCAAGAGGTTCTCCTTTACCTTCATGTGATTATCACTGCCCAGTTATGAGTTTAGCTAGGCTTTTCAAAACGGAAATACATACCATCCCTAATTCTATTCCTTATGTGTTTCCAGAGTTGCAAACACTCGAAACATGCCAAGCCAAGTTAGGGCATTCAAGCTGTAGACGGATTGGCATTGCTTGGAGAGGAAGTGCGACGAATCCAATGAATCAAAAGCGATCGCTGGCATTAAACGCTCTACTCACAGTGCATCAATCCAATCTGGATTTTATTTGTTTGCAAAAAGACGTGTACTTAGAAGAAAAAAAAGTACTTGATCAATACCAAATGACCTACCATAGCTTGGAGCTCAGTACCATGATGGGTACAGCAGCACTGATTGCCTGTTTGGATTTGGTGATTACCGTGGATACGTCCATCGCACATTTAGCTGCCGCCATGGGTAAAGAAGTATGGATTTTATTACCTGTTAATGCGGATTGGCGCTGGTTTTTGCTACGCGCCGATAGTCCTTGGTATCCCAATGTCAAACTTTTTCGCCAAGAGACACTAGGCGATTGGGACATTCCTTTAACACGCATAAAAAAAGCGTTAGCAACATTAGCTCCGGTTGAACAGCAGCTGAATATTGACGATTTAATCCAAACCGCGCATCAAAAATTACAACAAGGATTGCAGACTGAGGCAGAGCAACTCTATCGTTATATTTTGATAAACAATCCGGGATGCCATACTGCCGCTCAAGGCATTGCTTTAGCCGCTCTGCAAAAACACAATTTGGCGGAAGCTATTCTATTTATGCAACGGGCTGTGGAAATAGCTCCTACACAAATAGTTTACCGACGCAATTTGGGAGAATTATTGTGTAGAGCGGGGCAAATGGAAGCAGCGTTAGCCTCCCATCAGCTTGCTATCCGTATGGAGCCGCATCATCCGGAAAATCATTTTCTCTTAGCCTTAACTTATAACAACAATCAACAATTTGAATTAGCCATTCGCCATTATCGCATCGCTTTATCTTATGATCAGAATTATGGTCTAGCATGGAATAATCTGGGTGCCTCTCTTGAAAGTATGGGGGACAAACATCAGGCTAAGATTGCTTATGCAACCGCTATTCGTTTAAATCCAAACCATGCAGAAGCTCTAAATAATCTGGGGGCGATTTACAGTGAAGAAGGGCGAATTAATGAAGCTCGTTTGCATTTTGAAGCAGCGATTGCTGCTAGAGCAGATTTTATTGAGGCGCATTATAATTTATCTTTGGTTAAAACCTACGCGGGCCATGATCCCCATTTGGTTTTTTTAGAAGCCATGGCCCAGAAAATAGAGCATTATTCCATTCCCGCGCGTATTCAGTATTATTTTGCGCTAGGAAAAGCGTTGGATGATACGCAACAATATAAACGTGCCTTCCAAGCTTATGCTGCGGGAAATCGATTACATGCTTTGCTAAGACCGTGGAATAAAACCGTATTGCAAGATTTCGTACAGCAAATGCCCGCGGTTTTTACGCCGTCCTTTTTAAAACAAGCTAAGCCCACTAAGGAAACTCGTTGCCCAATTTTTATAGTGGGTATGCCGCGAGCCGGGACGACATTAATTGAGCAAATACTCTGTAGTCATGAACAGATTTATGGGGCGGGAGAGTTAAGCATTTTAGATGACCTGATTCAGGAAGCTTGCCATGCTGCTGGTTTAACTTTTATGAGGTGGGTTAGCCAATTAACAGATAATGATTTTACGATCTTGGGAGAACAGTACTTAGAGCGAACTTGGAAATTGGCGCCAGATAAGCAATTTATCATTGATAAAATGCCTAGCAATTGTTTTTATGTCGGAATGATTTATCGTATGTTACCTAACGCTAAAATCATTCATGCTATGCGGGATCCTCTGGATTCTTGTTTTTCCTGTTTTACTCATTTATTCAAAACGAGTATGTTGTTCACTTATGATCTTACTACCCTTGGTGATTACTATCTCTTGTATGCTCAAGCCATGGAATATTGGCAAAAGGTTTTGCCGGCAAACTTTATTTTCGATTTAGCTTATGAGCAAATGGTTGCTCATCATGAAGCACTTAGCAGACAACTCATCGCTTATATAGGCTTACCCTGGGATCCTAATTGTCTTAATTTTTATAAGAATGATCGCATCGTAAAAACAGCAAGTTTAACGCAAGTAAGAAAACCCATTTATAAAACGTCGGTAAAACGCTGGCAACATTTTGCCGAAGAATTACAGCCCTTGCTCAAGATGCTTAAAATGCCCCACTGCAATAATGCGGAAGCCTATCTGAGCAAAGGGAGTGTATTGATGGAAATGGGGGAACTAATCAAAGCAGAAGAACATTTTTTAAAAATAACTGCTGAGCATAATATTGATACGCAAGTTCTTGCTCATTATTCTTTAGTGCAATTGCGTAAGGTGCAACCTGATAATACAAGTCTGCAAAATTTATTGGCAATAGTTAAGGATAATATTCAAGCAGTCTCTGCAAGTAAATTGGAATATGTTTATTTTGCTTTAGGTAAATGTTATGAGGATTTGGGTGAATGGGCAAAGTCTTTCGAATATTTTTCTTTAGGTTGTCAGCTA
>SCSO01000316.1 GCA_004297865.1 Legionella sp. | reverse complement strand
ACTAAATTGACTTCAGTTTCTTCATGCAAATTCGCAGCCTCTGGGACTAAGCGACTCATAGTTAATAGTTGTTGCACAATATGGGTACTTCGATTCACGCTAGCAATTAGCTTCTGTAAAGCCTGATTTTTCTCTTTCACATCACTAGAATTTAAAGCAACTTGGGCTTGCGCTTTTAAAGCCGCTAAAGGGGTGCGCAATTCATGGGCTGCGTCAGCCGCAAAGCGTTTTTCCCGTTCAAAGCCTTCTTTCAAACGATAAAAGAGTTTATTTAATTCATCAATGACAGGTTTAATTTCTTCGGGAACTTCTTCTAAATCTACTGGTTCTAAATGGTTGGATTCACGGTTAGCTACTTCCTCAGCCACCTTATCCAAACTATCTAAACCCCGACCAATGATGATCCAAATCAAAAGACCTGATAAGGGGAAGGTCAGCAACATAATGTATAAATCGTCTTGTGCAATGCGATGCCCTAATTCATTGCGAGTGTCGTAACGCTCCGCTAAAACCGTTCTTATTCCTGCTTTTTCATTATAGGTTGTAAAGACCCGCCAATTTTGATCGGATATTTTTTTATCACTAAAACCATCGATTTCTGCAGTTAAAGGTGATTTGGGAGCAGTGGAGGAGTGCAATAATAACTTTCCACCATTGGTCCACACTTGGAAATTGAATTTATCTAGGTAGTTCTCCGGAGGCTCATCCGTTAAATAACGTTTTTGGTAATAAGCATCAATTTTTTGCGGAATAGTTTCTAGTGCATCTTGAATTTTAATTAAAGGACGTTGATGCAAGTCATCTCCTAACAACGCTTGATAGGAAAGGGCGGAAATAGCCATTAAAGTATCCAAATGATCTTGAATATCTTTTTGATCAAGATAGTAGTTACCAATAGCAGTTAAAGTCGTGGTGATAGTGATCGCAAGCAGGAGATTGATGAGTAAAAACTTGCGGATTGAAGATTTCACGATAAAATCGCACCGTCATTTTTTTCAGCCATATAACCCACACCGCGAATGGTACGAATAAAATTGGCATTTAGCTTTTTACGCAAATTATGGATATGTACTTCGAGAGCATTACTGTCCACGTCTTCTTCCCATCCATAAATACTTTGCATTAATTGTTCACGGGATAAGACTTGCCCACTATTTTCCAATAATTTTTGTAACAAGGAAAACTCGCGGCGGGGAACGTTAACCAACACATCATCCACAAATACGGAGTGTGCGGCAGGATCAAGAGTAATGTTTTTGTATTGTAAAACGGTATCAGCACGTCCTTGAGAGCGACGGACTAAGGCACGAATTCTGGCGCTGAGTTCATTTAGATCGAAGGGTTTAATTAAATAATCATCGGCACCGCTGTCTAAACCTTTGACCCGATCTTCGACTGATTCGCGAGCTGTTAATATGATAACCGGGGTGCTGTTCCCATCATGGCGAATGCTTTGGAGCATAGAAAGACCAGACAGTTTAGGTAGGCCTAAATCAAGAATAATTAACTCGAAAGACTCGGATTTAACTGCGGCACGTGCAGCTTCACCATCCTTCAGCCAATCAACAATATAGCCAAACTGGGTTAAACCGGTTTTGACTGCATCGCCTAGCAGTTCATCATCTTCAACAAGTAATAATCTCATCACAGCTCCTAAAAAATTGCATATCTCCCTAAGGGAGAGGCTGGAGAAACTACCTTACTTAATTTTCCAGTCTTTTTTCATCCATGTGCTTAGTTAAATAAAAGGCTTGGATTAAAACAAAGAGCAAAGTAAATCCAACGCCGCCAAATAATTTAAAATTAACCCAGGCATCTGTATCATAATAATAGGCTACATAAAGGTTTAAAGCGCCCATGACCACAAAAAACAGGCCCCAAGCTGTGTTTAATCTATGCCAGATCTGGGTGGTTAAGCTCACATTGGTTTCCATCATTTTTTGAATTAAAGGCTTACTGCCAATAAAACTTGAAGTAAAGAACACCAAAGCAGACAGCCAATAAATACCGGTGGGTTTCCATTTAATAAACCAGGGATTATGAAAGAAAAGGGTGGCACTACCTAAAACAATGATAATGGCTAGGCTAATCAAGTGCATTTTCTCATAGTGCTGGAATTTTAAGCGATATAAGGCGACTTGAGTTAGGGAAGCAATCATTGCAACAGCAGTAGCTGTATAAATGCCGTACAGCTTGAAAACAATGAAAAAAAGAACAATTGGGAAAAAATCAAACAGTAATTTCATATTATTTGAATTAAAAATAAGATACTTAGAGTATAACACATTTTTTTGAACATCCCGCAGCAATGCTGCAGGAATGCTAAAATATCTCGGTTTTTACCCTACCAGTAACTTTTGCCCTAAACGTAAGCGACTATTTTTACGTAGGCTTGGATTTAATGCAAGGATGTTATTGACCTTGGTTTGATGCAGTTTGGCAATGCCACTGAGGGTATCTCCAGCTTTAATTTGATACTGTTTAGGTTGTCTTACCCGCTTCCAAATGACCAATTGCTGGCCTTTGCGTAAGGGTTTATTGGCTGCTAATTTATTCCATGTTTGAATGTCTTGCGCTCTAACACCATACAAACGTTGAATTTTAGCCATAGAATCAGTAGGTTGCACGATATGAATAATACGATGATTACGTAAACCCTGCATTTGCTGCTCTAAAGGGGCCTTATGGTCCACTACAGGTTTTTTAGTAGCAACCGTCGTATTTTTAGTGCTAGGAATCAGAATTTCCTGATTAGGTCTAAGTGTATTAGTCGTTAATTGATTTAACTGTTTGATTAAATTAGCAGTTGTATGATAACGAATAGCAATGTTATTAATATTATCGCCCTTAGTGACCCAATGTTTGGTCCAACTGACTCGTTTTTCCTCTGGTACACTAGCCAGATTAAGATTGAAGCGTTCTACTTTTTCTGTAGGAATTAAGAGTTTAAAGGGTTTATAAGGGGCGGTAGTCCAGCGATTGTAGCCGGGATTAAGTTTAATCAGCTCTTTATAACTGATTCCCGCCATTTTTGCCGCATGATTGAGGTCAATCTGG
>SCSO01000315.1 GCA_004297865.1 Legionella sp. | reverse complement strand
TCGCTTAATTCCTTTAGTAGATAATGCGCAGGGCGGGGTGTTATTGTCGCGTATTAAAGGGGTGCGTAAAAAGATTTCGCAAGAATTAGGTTTCTTAATCCCGTCAGTGCACATTCGCGATAATTTGGATCTTAAGCCCAATCATTACCGTATCAGTTTAGCGGGTGTGGTGATGGGTGAGTCGATGATTCACAACGATCGTTGGATGGCGATTAATCCCGGACAAGTTTTTGGAACCTTAGAAGGCATACCTGGTTTTGATCCAGCTTTTGGCATGGATGCGATTTGGATTACTGAAAATCAAAAAGAAGAAGCACATACTTTTGGTTATACCGTAGTGGATGCTTCCACTGTAGTAGCAACCCATTTAAGTCAAATTTTAGATCAAAACAGTCAACAACTCTTAGGTTATGAAGAAACCCAACAACTTTTAGATAAATTAGGAGTGACTTCACCGAAGTTAGTTAAAGAACTGATCCCTGACGGCTTATCTTTGGGTATGGTCAGTAAAGTATTGCAAGGTTTATTAATAGAACATATTCCTTTAACTGATATTCGAACCATAGTCGAAACTTTGGCGGAAAATGCGCCAAAATCCAAAGACACTGACTTTTTAATTAGCCAAGTGCGAGTCGCTCTATCTCGTTTGATAACGCAAAAAATAAGCGGACTGAACGAAGAATTACCAATCATTACTCTCAAACCAGAATTGGAACAGTTATTGCAAAATACAATTCAGAATAGCGGTGCGGGGGGGGTGAGCTTTGAGCCAGGCATGGCGGATAGGATTCAACAGTCCTTAATGGAGTATGCGGCGCAACAACAAGCTAAGCAAGAAAGCTCAGTATTAGTAGTGCAACCCGGCATTCGCGCAGTGTTGGCACGATTCGTGCGTAATATATCAGATGATTTCCATGTTTTATCGTATCAAGAAATACCGGATAACAAACAGATTCGCATTATCGGTACCGTAGGTTAAAACGAGTTTGCTGAGGATGGGAGGCTAGAAGCTCTATGAAACTTAAACGCTTTGTCGCTACAGACACACGTGGTGCTATGCAACAAGTGAAGGCGGCCTTTGGACCTGATGCGGTGATTTTATCCAGTCATCATGTTGAAGGAGGAGTGGAAGTCGTTGCAGCTATTGATTACGATGAATCGGTTTTATCCGTGCAATCAGCAATTGCGGCAGCAGAACCACCAGCACAAACTATTAAATCAATTCCCCAGTCTGCGCATACCCCCTTAGAAGACATGCGCCAAGAAATTCAAACTTTAAGAGGCATGTTGGAAGCGCAATTACGTGGCAATGTTGGGGCTAATGATCCGTTACATACCATCATGTTACAAAAATTACTTTACTTAGGTGTCAGCCCTACTACAGCGGCTGCTTGGGTGCGTTCGGTAAATCCTGATTCAAACCAACAACGTGCTTGGGAAAGTATTCTTGCGCGATTAACAGAAAAACTGCCTATAAGGGATACACGTCGTATTGAAGAAGGCGGGGTCTATGCTTTTGTAGGCCCAACCGGCGTAGGTAAAACCACCACCTTGGCAAAAATTGCCGCACGCTTTGTGCTGAGATTTGGTGCAGAGAATTTGGGTTTAGTTACCATGGATACTTATCGTATTGCCGCTCAAGAACAATTGGTGTTGTATGGCAAAATTTTAGGGGTAAAAGTCTGCCTGGCTGAAGATGAAGTTGGTTTAACTCGAGTTCTTCGCCAATTAAGCGATAAAAAATTGATATTAATTGATACCGCAGGGATGAATCCTGCAGACGAACGTGTAGCAAAGCAAATGGATGTCTTAGGCCATCATCTGCAATCCATTGCTAAAGTCTTAGTCCTTCCAGCAACTAGTCATTATCAAGTATTGCGAGAAGCTATCAAACGTTATCAAGCGAATCAAATCGATCAATGTATTCTGACTAAATTAGATGAGTCATTAGCTTTGGGTGGCGCTTTAAGTGCAGTGATAGAAACTGGTTTGGAAGTGAGTTACTTAACTCATGGGCAGCGCGTCCCCGAGGATATTAAAATGGCGACACGTCATTACCTCGTGGAATTGTTTGCACAACAAGAGCTGCAGTTATTCCAAGCTGATAAGCAGATTGAGCAGCCCAAGGTTGGGAGAGAACATTATGTCGAAAACTAAGAAAAGTCTCGCGGATCAAGCTGCAGGCCTTAGAAAATTGTCGCGTAATAAACCAGTTAAAGTCATTGCCGTCACTGCTGGAAAGGGCGGGGTCGGCAAAAGTAACGTCTCAGTGAACCTTGCCGTAGCCCTTGCTCAACAAAATAAAAAAGTCATGCTCTTAGATGCCGATTTAGGTTTAGCTAACATTGATATCATGTTAGGCCTACACACCAAGTACAATTTATCCCATGTTATCCAGGGTGGTTGTCATTTGAGCGATATTATCTTAAATGGACCTTTAGGGATTCAAGTGATTCCTGCCGCCTCGGGTACGGAATTTATGACGCAATTAAATTCTATGGAACATGCGGGACTTATTGATGCATTTAATGAATTAACCGATGACCTGGATTATTTGATTATCGATACCGCAGCAGGCATTTCCGATACTGTTTTAAGCTTTACCCGATCGTCACAAGAGTTAATTGTCGTTGTTTGTGATGAACCTACGTCTTTAACGGATGCCTACGCATTAATTAAAGTCATGAGTAAGCGCTATGAGTGGAAACAGTTTCATATATTAGCCAATATGGTCCGCAACATTAAAGACGGCCGCGAATTATTTAATAAATTATTGAAAGTATCCGAGCAATTTCTAGATGTGCAGCTTGATTATTTAGGGGCTATTCCCTTTGATGAACATGTTCATAAAGCAGTAAAAAAACAAAAACCAGTACTTATTGCTTCTCCTGATTGCGAAGCAGCTGTCTCAATTAGGGAAATAAGTGAGCAGGTTAATCAATGGCATTTTAGAACTTCTGTAGGCGGTAATA
>SCSO01000536.1 GCA_004297865.1 Legionella sp. | reverse complement strand
ACCACAACCAATTTCCAAACCACTCATCCCAGGGCCAACACCCGCTTCTTGTAATAAAGCAACGCTATTTTTTACATAGAGGCTGTGTTGTAGGTCTAAACGTTCCCTGGCTTTCTCATTGGTGTTTATAATGTATTCTTTATTCATCATAGTCCTTTATGTGTATGTTAGCCTTAGAAAACCCATCCGTTTAAATTAAACCGTCACCGCAAAATACTCATTCAATTGCGTAGCCTGCAAACGAAACATGAGATCCAAATTCTCATGCGTTGAGCTTCCCATGTGTGGAGAAAGAATCACATTGGGCAATTCTCGCAACTCCAGAGGAATTTCGGGTTCCTGACTAAAAACATCTAAACCTGCGCCCGCAATAAGTCCCTTTTTCAGCGCTTCAATTAATGCATTTTGTTTAATTACACTACCACGTGACACATTGATTAGGTAGCTATTAGGACCCAAACATTGCAAAATATTTTCATCAATTAAATGATAGGTTTCTGGGCCACCAGCACAGCAAAGAATTAAAAAATCACTGGCACTTGCGAGTTCATGGAGATGCTCATAAAAACGATAGGAATTGTCCTTTTGCGAACGAGCTGTGTAATTAATCTCCATTCCAAATGCTTCGGCAAAACGGGCAATACGACTACCAATTTGCCCCAAACCAACTAAACCTAATTGCTTACCTAACAAATGATTGCCTAAAAAACGAGCTTTACGTTCACTCCAATGATTGGCGCGCGCATATTCATGATTGGGAATAATTTTACGAGCTAAACTAAGCATGAGGGTAAAGGCTAACTCCGAGGTATCGTGAATTCCTGCATGCGGTTGTGAATTAAGAATAATCTGATGTTGTTGTAAATATTCCCTATCGATATTATCCGTACCTATACCTAGATGACAAATGACTTTCAGGCAGGGGAAGCGGGATAGATAGTCTGCATTAATGGTTTCCCATACCGTCGTAGCTAGCGCTTCTACCTGGTGAAAATTAACCTCTGTATCCCAGGCACCTAATACAGTCAATTCAGGATCTAAATAAGATAACATTGGTTTTAACATAGGATTGGTAACATACACAGTTTGCATCATAACGCTTTTCCTAAAGACAAAAATCTAGTGGAAATAATTTATCTTTCTTTGACAAAGAAGTACATTTTTAACTGCTTCAATTCAAGACTATTTTTTTGATCAGAAAAACATGTGAGAAAGCGCTAC
>SCSO01000031.1 GCA_004297865.1 Legionella sp. | reverse complement strand
GGATTCCACCAGCGCCAATAAAGGCGAAATATCATAATACCCAGTAAAGTTAAGCCTAATTCTTCATGGAGACCATACATTTGCGATTTAACAGGCTCGTCAAACCCCTCCATAGTAAAACCAATGAGAAGCATAAAAACCACAATCAATGCGACTATCCAATGGAGAAATTTACTGACTGAACCGTAGCTTATCGCGGTGTTTTTTAGCATCATGCTCTCATGTAGTGTTTCCCTTAATAAATATTATGATGAATAATTAAAGATGGCAACTTTGTAGAGAGAGTGTATTGTTTAGCAAGGATTGGAATGTTTCCACCAATCGAAGCTTCGCCTGAAAATAATCCACCTACTCAGTTACAAGCATCACTACTGAAAGGCTTTAATGGATTTTAACTCATATAAGTAGCGATGGTCCTTATAACTAGTAGTTGATTATTGTGCTTGTTCTTTTTCCTTGCATTCAGCCTCTGCTAAGTGCCTGCAATTATCCTGACAATCTCGATGCTCTGATTTAATACATACAGTACTAATGCACTCCTCTGATCTCGTAGTCAAACATTTTTGCAAATCAAACTCATCTTCTTTAATGATGGTAGGCGCTTCATCAGCATAGAGGGAAAAGGATAGAAGCAAAAATAGACATCCACCCAATTTACGGTAACGGTTCATAATCTTCCTTAAAGAAACAGTTAACTTTATACTATAGTAGAAAACCAGACTTCTCCACAAAGTCTGGTCATTTATCTTACTCTTAAAATTCTAAGGTTCCAAACTCACCATTTCCTGTTGCATAAATAGTGTGGTTTGAAAAATTGCTGTGCATTAGATCAACATCTTTTATATCCTCAAATAAAAATTCATCTATTTTTTTACCTTGATCATTAAAAACATAGGCATATTTATCAGGGGTATTTGAATAGAAAGTCACTACAATGTGGTGATCAAACACCAAAATGCTGTCAGGTGAACCAAGTTCACTATTGCCTTTTTTCCACTGATACTGAATCCTAGGCTCTTCATTTTCAAAATGATAGACATTTAGCGCATGAATTGCGGTGTTATACTGCATATAAATTAATTTTGAAGATTCATTTATTTCAGGGAAATACAAGGATGGATATTCTGGAATTATCCACGTTGTTTGTCCGTTTTCTGGATTAATTCCGACTACCTCTGCGTACCTATAAAATTGATCATAATACTCCCACCTTGTAATAAGTGTATTTGTCTCTTTATCAAAAATAGGGGTTTTATAGGATTTATCCGATTTATTCTTTATTTCCCATGCTAGAGTAAAACTATCTAAACTATAAGCCTGAATAAATCCGGTTGTACTCGTTATATAGAGCATATTGTTAAAGACTCTGAGTTTAGGAGATTCATTTTTATAGGTATCATACGTAAACTCCCATAATTTTTTTCCATCACTTTTATCAAAGATTATGAGATTGGGTGAACCTACAGGCACATTGTAGCTCATGTATCTTATTTGCAGCAGCACCAGCTTCTCTGAAATGAGCACATCAGTGTATGGATTATCGTTGCTATCTAAAACATACTGCCAGAGGGGTTTTTCTGCGTTAGGTTTCTTATATACAAACAATCCAATTTGTTGAATGTTATTTTGAGTTAAACTTGTGAAGTAATACTGTCCGGAAGCTTCATCACAATTAAAAGGACGTTTATCAATCACTCTATCGTTTAAAATATTTAATTTATTTAAATCTATAGTTAATAATCGAGAAAGGTCATCATTTTTTCTGACTCTAACCAGTGCTTGATCACCACATATTTTCATACGCTCTATTGTTTTACCTAATTGAATAGAATGTTTATTAATAGAAAATGCATTAGAGATGGGGAGCAATAAACAAATACAAAGAAAGATTATTAAACTTCGTAAGGAAGAATACTGAGATGAAAACATAATTGTCCTTAACATATTAGAATCGCGGCTTATGCTATAACATTATCTGGTTATTCACTACCTTTTTTAATGTAAGCAGCAATAGTCCTAACCATTGCATAAATCTCTCTTTTTGCTGTGGTATGGCTAATATTTATTGTAATCAATACATCGGGAGATTTTAGTTTTACCATCATCGCGTTATAACCCAGCGTACCACCGCTGTGCCACCAGGCTTCCGTTCCGAAAGTTTCAACATCATGGATAATACCTAAACCGTATTCAATAGGAATAGTGCTATTGGGGAAAATTCCATCAACAAAGGTCATCATTTCATCGAACTGTTGCTTAGGTAATAGCGTTCCGTCTAGAAGATTCTTAAACCAAATGGACATATCGTGTGAAGTAGAGATCATGGCACCCGCTGTATTTGCCCATGAGATATTAGTCTCTGTGATGTCGTAAGGTTCATCCGGAAAAAAACCACGATCAGAATAACCATGCGCCATTTGCGATAGCAACTGTTCATCATAAAGACTTGCGTGATAATAGGTATTTGAAAGGTGGAGATTGTCTATGATTCTTGAGTTGATTTCTTCATCAATCAATTTTCCAGTAATATTCTGAATAATCATTCCAGCCAACACGTAATTAGTATTAGAGTAATGCCAATTACTTCCAGGTTTGAAATAAAGAGGCTTGTCTATCACTAAATTGACCAATTCTTCCGAGGTAAATTGCTTCTGAAAATCAATATTGTTCTTATGCCATAATTCCTCTAAGACATCAGTATAATTCACAATACCACTGCTATGATTTAGTAATTGCTTAATAGTAATCTCGTTCCATTGCTGAGGAATGTGGCTTAGATATTTACTAATAGGATCATTAATTGATAGTGATCTTTCACTTTCAAGCTGGAGAATAATTGTAGCGATAAATGATTTCGTTTCACT
>SCSO01000314.1 GCA_004297865.1 Legionella sp. | reverse complement strand
ATTTACCCCATCCATTAATTGTTGGCCAATATTCCAGAAATGTGAAATGGCATTATTTTTTTGTATGGCATTGATACAAGCGATAGAGGCAGCAAGACTGTGTGTTTCTCCACCATAAGTGGTTGATAGTAAAAATACTCGCTCTTCATCATGATCAATACCGCCTATACGCATAAATTCCCGCTGCCCAACTAAAGCACTGACAGAAAAGCCATTAGCCATTGCTTTACCAAATGCTGAGAGATGCGGGGTGACTCCCACTAGCTCTTGAACGCCTCCTAGCGCAAATCTAAACCCTGAAACAACTTCATCAAAGATCAAAAGTGCACCATTTTTTTCACAAAGTATTTTTAGGTTTTCTAAAAATCCATCCTGTGGAGGGATCATGGATACAGGTTCAAAAATAAAACAAGCAATTTGTCCGGGATATAGGTCAAAAAGCTGCTGGCAGCTTGCCAAATCATTATAATTAAACTGCAAAGTAAGTCGCCGAGTTTCTTCTGGCACACCCCTATTAATAACCGTGGAACCAATAAACCAATCATGGATAGCATTAAAAGGATCGGCGGAACAACGAGCAATATAACTTCTACCAGTATACGCGCGTGCTACCTTAACAGCTGCAGTAACAGCATCTGATCCATTTTTACCAAATTTAACCATCTCAGCAGAAGGAATCAAACTTGAGAGTAACTCAGCCAACTCTCCCTCAATAATAGAAGGTCGACAAAAATTGACTCCTTTAAGAATTTCTTGACGCACAGCGTCTAGAACAGGCTCATAGGCGTGTCCCAAAATAACTGTTCCTAGAGACATTGCCAGATCTACAAATTCATTGCCATCCACGTCCCATAGTCGATCACCATATCCACGTTCAATTATTTTTGGCGCATTGGCAGGAAATTGATCATCTCCTTTACTGTAAGTATGTGCGCCGCCTGGTATTAAGTGATTGGCACGTGCAGCAAAATAATTATTTTTTTGGTTTTTGATAGGATTAGTAATTGTTATCATGCTTTCACCCAATTTGAAGGATTTAATAATTGAAGATCTTCTGTTTCAAACGATGGATAGGTAATTTCTCTATTAATTTTTGCGGCACCTAAAATTTGTCGCATTTGTCTATCGCTCTCAACTCCCACGATTACTTTATCAATTTCAGTTTGCGACTGTACAAAACCAATACATGCCTCTATCGGTGTTAGGGCCTGCTGCTCTAGCCACGTATGCCATTGTTCCCATAACGACTGCCATTTACTAAATTTTGCAGGCCGTTTTTTTAACTCCATTAACAACAAACCTTGGAGAAATGCGGAACGGGTATGAATTTCTATCCCTGCTTGATGTAAGCGTCGCAACCATCCAGAAGTCGAAAAACGGCGATCAAAGATATTAAATGGTGCTTGAACTAAATCAAATTTAAAATAATGCAAAAGCAGTTGGAGTTCTTCTGGATCATAAACAGAAACTCCAAGTTTATCGATTTTCCCTTCCTCTTTGAGTGAAAGTAATGCGCGATAAATTGAGTCGCCTTGTGGCGTAAGCAGTTGAGATGGTTGATGTAATAATAATCCATAAAGTTTGGAAATTTTAAGTCTTCTCAGAGAGCCATGGATTTCTCCAATCACCCATGTAGCAACATTAGAACATAAGTCAGGAACTATCGGTAATTTAGAAACTATATGCCATTGAGTGACCCCTATATCTCCTAGTCTTTGCTCAC
>SCSO01000313.1 GCA_004297865.1 Legionella sp. | reverse complement strand
GCGGTGAAAGGTCAACGCGTCTAAATACAATACCAGTGTTAACTTTGGCAGGTCTTAAGGTTAAAAGCACTTTCTCACCGGAATGCAAACCAACACCTGTGGCTTGAATTACCTTTTTAGGAGTTCTTTGTTTTGTCATTCAGTGCTCACTTTTCCTCAATTTATTTTGCGCGCAAAAACCTCTTGATCTTAGCAACAATTGCTTGATTAGTCTAATTTTTTAGTTTAACCCGCAATTATTGTTCATCAATAATACAAATTGCGGGTTAATTTTTAAGCTTCTTCTTCACGGCGCAAAAAGGCTGGGATATCTAAATAATCCACATCTGGGATGCTATTATCATTGTTCTGTTTAGCGGCGGTAGCAGCAGGCGCAGGATGATTGCGAGCTTGCTTACGGATAACCGCAGGTCTATCTAACTGATGATAATCTAAAGAACCATCACCGCGAGTGCTCTCAATTAAACGGGCTCTGTAGCTTTGTGGCTGCGCTTGTTGATGACTTTGACGTCCGCTAGTATCACCTAAACCGGTCACAATCACTGTGACACGCATTTCGTCAGTCATTTCCGGATCAATAACCGTACCGACAACAACGGTGGCATCATCTGAAATGAATTCTTTGACTACGTCGCCAACTTCTTCGAATTCCCCAATGGACATGTTTAAACCAGCAGTAATATTCACTAAAATACCACGGGCACCAGTGAAATTCACGTCTTCTAATAGCGGGGATGCGATAGCTTGTTCCGCAGCTTGACGTGCTCTTTGCTCGCCAACTGCACTACCTGTACCCATCATAGCCATACCCATTTCTGACATAACAGTACGAACGTCAGCGAAATCCACGTTAATTAAACCAGGACGGGTAATCAAATCAGAAATACCTTTGACTGCACCTAGCAATACATTGTTAGCGGCTTTGAAAGCATTTAATAAACTGATGTTCTTTCCTAAAACGCTTAATAATTTATTATTAGGAATGGTAATTAAAGAATCCACACTCTCCGCTAAGCGACGAATGCCATCTTCAGCAGCTAAAGCTCTTTGCTTACCTTCAAAAGAGAAGGGCTTAGTGACTACTGCTACTGTCAATATTCCTAATTCTTTTGCAATTTCTGCAAAAACAGGCGCAGCACCGGTACCAGTACCACCACCCATACCTGCGGTGATAAAGACCATGTCCGCACCGCTTAGAATTTCTTTAATATGCTCACGGTCTTCTTCAGCTGCTTCACGACCAATCTGGGGATTAGCGCCAGCACCTAGACCTTTAGTTAATTCATCACCCAATTGAATGTGAATCTTTGCATTAGATGCTTTTAAGGCTTGTGCATCAGTATTTGCTACAATAAATTCAACGCCATCGATATTTTCTGCAACCATGTGCTCAACGGCATTACCGCCACCACCGCCGACGCCGACTACTTTGATTACAGCGCTATTCTCTTGTTGGCTGCCTTCCATTAATTCAAACATAAGCCTGTCTCCCCTTCGTATTCTTTAAAAGTTACCTTGGAACCACTCTTTCATTCGCGACCACATGCCTTTTGCGTTCGTACTCATTGTAGGCACGTTATAACCTCCATCATATTGCTGTTGGAAACCATGCAACAACAAACCTACACCTGTAGCAAATGAAGGATTTTCTGTGGCTTCTGCAAGGCCTGATACATAATGCGCACAACCTTTTCTCACTGGCATTTCAAAAGTCAATTCCGCAAGCTCAATAGCGCCGCGCACATTGGAAGCACCCCCAGTGAGGACTATTCCAGCGGCTAGACGGTCTTCAAAACCACTACGACGTAACTCATTACGAACCAGCGAAAATAACTCTTCGTAACGAGCAGAAACGACATCGGATAAAGCTTTGGCGGAAATTTTTCTACCTGGTCTTTCATTAACACTTGCAACTTCTAACATATGACTTGAATTCGCTAGCTCAGGTAAAGCACAGCCATGAGAAATCTTGATGGACTCAGCAGCCTTGGTTGGGGTTCGTAAGGCCATTGCAATGTCATTAGTCACCTGATCTCCAGCTATGGGAATCACCGACGTAAATTGAATTGCGCCCTCGCAAAAGATGGCAATATCTGTTGTACCACCACCAATATCAATGATACACACGCCCAAATCTTTTTCATCTTCTGTAAGTACTGCATGACTAGATGCCAATTGCTCGAGAATGATGTCATTGACTTCAAGACCACAACGGCGAACACATTTGACTATATTTTGTGCTGCACTCACCGCACCAGTAACGATGTGCACACGCGACTCAAGACGCACACCAGCCATACCAATGGGTTCACGGATACTGCCTTGGTGGTCAATAATAAATTCTTGCGGCAGGATATGCAGAATTTTTTGATCTGCTGGGATTGCAACAGCTTTTGCCGCATCAATCACTCGCTCAACGTCTGCTTGTGATACTTCTTGATCACGTATTGCTACAATACCATGGGAATTAAGACTACGAATGTGACTACCAGCGATGCCCGCATAAACAGTGCGCACTTCGCAATTGGCCATAAGCTCTGCTTCTTGTACGGCGCGCTGTATAGAATTTACTGTTGCTTCAATGTCAACGACAACGCCTCTTTTTAAGCCACGAGAAGGATGGCGACCTATTCCGATGATTTCGATTGTACCATCAGAAGTCACTTCACCAATTAACGCAATAATTTTTGAAGTTCCGATATCCAATCCAGTGATAATATTTTTTTCTAATTTTTTTGCCATTATCGTCCCGTTTGTTGTTTCCACTGCACTGCCATTCCACGTGGATAACGTAAATCCACACTTGCCAATTGGTCAGCCTTTTCTGCGAATACTGCAGGATATGCCTTACAGAAACGCGATAATCGGGCTTCTAAATCATTTTTACCTAAATAAACTTTAACATCTTGGCTTAAAACAAGTACCCAAGATTGATTTTCGCGTAAACTCAATCCGGATGCTTTTATACCATATACTGATAATATCTTACTCAATTTTTCGTAAACTTGTAAGACCTCTGCTTGTTGTTCTATGGGTCCTTTTAAACGCGGTAAATCCAAACCCTCAGGAATTTGTTTTTCGTTAAATAATTTGCCATCTTCCGTCATTAACGCATCGCCCCAAATGGCTATGGGTTCTTTCTCTACTAATTTAATTTTTAAGGTATCAGGCCAAACTCGTTCCACATAAGCCGTATCGATCCAATTTAAGTCACTTAATTCATTTTGCAATTGCGTCACTGGTAAGGTAAAAAAACTAGAATCCAAATGTTTGGCTAAAATGGTTTCTAATTCTTTATGAGAAACATGTTGATAGCTGGCTGCAACCTTAATAGTAGTTATAGGAAAACGTTCGGCGTCTCCCAAATAAAAAAAGGCCAAACGTCCCGCTAAAAATAAAGCGCTTACGACCAGTAGCAGCATGACACCAGCGTAACGTAGGCTACTGGTATCCACCTCTATATTTTCAATATTCGCTCTCACAGGTAATTCGTCACTAAATGTTGACGGCACTGATGATGAGTCATGGCAATTTGAATCAACTCATCTAGTAAGTCAGGGTAGGGAATGCCACTTTCTTGCCATAGCTTGGGGTACATACTGATAGATGTGAAACCCGGCAAGGTATTAATTTCATTGAAATAGATCGCTTCGTTTTTATCATCCACAAAAAAATCCACTCGCGCCATGCCTTTGCATTTTAAACTGCTAAAAATATCCGCGGCTGCTTGTTTAAGCCCCTCATTGAGTTTCTGACTTAAGACAGCAGGAATGATTAACTCGGTTTGTTCACTTTCTAAATATTTAGCTGTATATGAATAAAAACCATCTGGATGATTCACCCGAATTTCCCCAGTGATACTGACTCGGGGTTTATTACCAGGGATGCTGTTTTCTAAAACTGCTAATTCAATTTCTCGTCCTTGAATAAATTCTTCCACAAGAATTTCTTCATCATAACGGAGTGCATCATCAACAGCCGCGAGCAACTCAGTTTTGTTTTTCGCTTTATGTATGCCTACGCTTGAACCTAAAGAACAGGGCTTAACAAACAAAGGCCAGCCAAATTCCGTAGCTACTTTTTCACAAAACTGTTGTTTTTCTGCAGGGGTTGCATGCCAAGATAAGAGCTTATAACGTGCAGACTTCACACCATTCACACAAGCAATGCGGCGCGACATGTCTTTATCCATGCCAATCGCTGACGATAAAACATCAGAGCCCACATAGGCTACATTGGCTAATTCAAGTAAACCTTGAATGCATCCATCTTCATAAAGAGGACCATGCACCACAGGAAAAACGACTTCGGCATCTACAGCCAAGCGACCGTTGATAATTAAACTGTCTAAAGGTTTAGATTTCTCAGTCACTACGGGAAGTTTGTCGGTATGTTTTACTAAATCGTTATATTGATGTAAATGAAAACGGCCTTCTTTATCCATACCAATGGGGATAATATGATACTTGTCTGCATTCAAATGGCGTAAAACAGAGGCTGCAGAAACCAAGGACACTTCATGCTCGCCCGATTTGCCGCCATACAATAAAACTAAGTTTACAGGCTTAGTCATTAACAATCTCCAATAATATGTACTTCGCGGACTAGTTCAACTGATGTTTGCTCTTGAACTTTAGTTTGCACGAAATGAATCAAGGCTTCAATATCAGCTGCCGAAGCAGAGCCTTCGTGATTGATTATAAAATTCGCATGTTTGGTGGAAACCATTGCCCCACCGCGATTAAATCCTTTCAAGCCACAAGATTCTATTAATTTTGCCGCAAAATTCCCTGGAGGGTTACGAAATACTGAACCGCAATTGTATTCATTCGTAGGTTGAGTATTCGCACGATGGGCTAACAAATCTTTAATGATTTGCAAAGAAGTTTCTTTATCGCCGCTTGCTAATTTAAAGGTGGCGGAAACAAACCATTCATTATCTAAACCTGCGACATGACGATAAGCAATCTCAAATTCTTCAGGTTGACGGACGCGGATTTCTCCTTGTCGGTTCATAGTTTGTACTTGGGTGACTAATTGCCAGGTTTCACCACCATGACAACCAGCATTCATACGTAAAGCACCACCCATGGTACCAGGAATCCCAGCCCAAAACTCTCCACCAGCTAAATTATTACGCGCACAAAAGCGCGCCATACTCGCGCAAGACACTCCGGCCTCAACGCGGATTTGTTGGTCATCTAAAAGTTCCATTTCTTTCAGGCAACCTTGGGTCAAAATTACTGTCCCAGAAAATCCTGCATCACGAATTAAGGAATTAGAACCTAAGCCCAACCACAGCACTGGTTCATCAGCCGGCAATTGCCGAAGAAACTGCGCTAAATCGGCAATACTTGCAGGCTTATAAAGCTTAGCCGCAGGCCCACCGACTCTCCAAGTGGTGTAATCAGCTAACTTTTCATTGAGTAGCAAGGTTCCCTGACACTCAATCGCTTTGCATTCCTTTTCCGTTATGCCCATGTTGGTTCTACCCTTTTTTCATCAGGTTCACAGCCATCTGCCCAATACTTCCAGCACCCTGCATCAGAATAACGTCACCATCTTGAACAAATTCATCCAATTTACTTTTCAGTGAGGATTCGTTCACCATCGTCACTCTTTTGTTTTTACCACGAATTTCTTTGGCTAAATTCTCGCTGTTCACTCCAGGAATTTCTTTTTCGCCAGCAGAATAGATATCAAAAAGTAATAATTCATCAGAAAGACTTAAGACATCAACGAATTGCTCATACAAAGATTGTGTGCGCGAAAAGCGGTGTGGTTGAAATACATGCACTAAGCGTTTATCAGGCCAGACATGACGGAAGGCATCAATGGTCGATAAAATTTCTTGGGGATGATGGCCATAATCGTCAACCACGATGGCAGAGCCTTGCTCAAATTGCTTTTCACCCAACATTTGAAAACGACGGCCTACGCCTTGGAATTTCTTTAATCCACGAACAATAGAGTCATCATCGACTTTCAGTTCCGTAGCAATAGCAATAGCAGCCAAAGCGTTTAACACGTTATGACGGCCTGGATATTGAAACTCCATCTCCAAAGGTGCATAAGGCTCAGGGCGTTTAACCGTAAAACGGCTTACCATGCCATTCTGAGTCCAATTCTCGGCACGATAATGGGCTTCGGGTTTGAAACCATAAGTTACAGTCGGCCTTTGAATTGCCGGGAGGATCTGACAAATTTCTTTGTCTTCAATGCAAACTACAGCTAAACCATAGAAAGGTAAGTGATGTAAAAATTCTAGGAACGTTGTTCTTAATTTATCAAAACTACCGTTATAAGTTTCCATGTGATCGGCATCGATATTAGTCACTACCGCCATGGTGGGTTTTAAAAATAAAAAGGAAGCATCACTTTCGTCTGCTTCTACAACAAAATAAGGGGAATGACCTAATTGTGCATTGGCACCACAACTATTGAGTTTTCCACCAATAACGAAACTAGGATCTAAGCCGCCTTCAGCAAGCAAGCTACTGACTAAGCTGGTGGTGGTGGTTTTGCCATGAGTTCCTGCTATAGCTATCCCTTGGCGAAAGCGCATGAGTTCTGCGAGCATAGCCGCTCGAGGAATTACTGGAATCATTGCTTCACGGGCGGCAACTATTTCAGGGTTGTTCATATCGACTGCAGAAGAACGGACAACGACATCAGCGCCCACTACGTTCTCGCGTTGATGGCCGACAAACACTTGAATGCCTAATCCGCGTAAACGTTGTACTGTACTGCCCTCACCTAAATCGGAGCCAGTAATGCGATAGCCTTCGTTGTGTAATACTTCAGCAATACCACACATGCCTACGCCGCCAATACCAACAAAGTGTATTTGCTCTACTCGTCCCATCCGTGGAGATAAAAATTGTCCCGAATTGTTCACAATTCCCCCTTATGCAGCCAGCGTCCCTAATCCAAGAGACTGCCAACGATTTTCATGATCTATGCGCACTAATAAAGCAATGACCATACAATTAACTACCATACTGGCGCCACCATAACTAAGTAATGGCAACGTTAATCCCTTTGTTGGTAATAAACCCGCATTAACACCCATATTGATTGCTGCTTGTATACCCAACCAGAACGTTAGACCATAAGCAGTAAAGGAAGCGAATAATCGGTCTTGCGTGTACGCGGTGTACCCAATAGTGAGTCCGCGAAACACTAGTATACTATACAATAGCATGACAACTAAAATGCCAAAAAATCCCATTTCCTCCGCTAAGACCGCAAAGAGAAAATCGGTATGTGCTTCTGGCAAATACATCAGCTTTTGAATACTTTCCCCCAAACCTGAACCGAACCAGCCACCGCGGCCAAAAGCGATTAAAGATTGGGTTAATTGGTACCCACTATTATATTGATCGGCCCAGGGGTCTAAAAAGGCGGTCAAGCGAGCGACCCTATAGGGAGAAGAGACTGCCAGCAACGCTAAAGCAGTGATCACCGCGATCATTAGACCTATATAATACCTTAATTTGACGCCGGCTAAAAACAACATAGCCATGACCGTACCGGAAATAACGACCGTAGCACCAAAATCAGGCTCTAATAGCAGTAAAACAGACACTATACCTAAAATGACCATGGGCTTAATAAACCCAAAAATGCTTTCGGTCACCGCTTCTTGTTGACGAACTAAATATCCCGCCAAGTAAAAAATCATGGTTAATTTCACTAATTCCGATACTTGAATTCCTATCGGTCCGAAAGCCAACCAACGGCGACTCCCGTTGACTACCCGCCCTATTCCCGGAATCAAAACAATCAACAGTAAAAACAGACAGATCATCAACATAGGCATACTGACTTTTTCCCAGAAACTGCTGTCGGTACGTATAATGACTAAAGCCAGCATCAAGCCTACAAATAAGAAACAAGCCTGACGAATCAAGAAATGGAAAGGTTGATGATAATATTTAGTGGAAATCATTACCGAACTTGAAGCCACCATCATCAAGCCAATTATTAGTAAAGAAAACACAGCGCCAATTAACCATTTATCGTACAAAGATATAGGTTTGCTAACGGGTTTACCTCTTTGATTTAAATGTCTCGGACGCATGCTCATTACAATCCATTGACTAAGGACGTAAACACGTCGCCGCGATGATTAAAATCTTTAAACATATCCAAGCTCGCACAGGCTGGAGATAATAAAACGACATCACCGGGTTGTGCTTGTTGCTTGGCTATTAATACGGCGTTATCTAAGGTAGTTGCACGACTAATAGGCACCACATCCATTAAAGCCTTTTCAATTTTGTCTGCATCTTCACCAATTAATACGATAGAGCGCACAAAATCAGCGATAGGCTGACTCAATTCGTCAAAATCAGCACCCTTGCCTTGTCCGCCTGCGATAAGTACGATCTTCCCTTGCATAGAGCCTCCTATTCCATTAATCGCAGATATTGTGGCACCTATATTAGTACCCTTGGAATCATTAATCCAATCAACACCTGCTAAAGAACGCACCCATTGACAGCGATGCGCTAAGCCCGTAAAAGTTTGCAGTACTTGAGTAATCGCTGCCATGGGAATCCCTGCAGCTTCGGCTAAAGCACAAGCAGCCAGAGCATTCAACCAATTATGCACGCCTTTAATTAATATCGAATCCACATCAATTAAACATTCTCTACCTTTGGCTAAATACGTTTTACCTTCGACTTTCAATAAACCCCATTGACCTGCTTTAGGTGCATCTTGGCCAAAAGAAATAGTGGCTTCGTGCTTAGTCGATTGCGGAGCTGTTGCAGGATCATCACGATTAAATAAAACGATTTTCGCATCCTGATAAATGCGCTGTTTAGCATCAATATAGGCTTGCAAAGTATGATGCCTATCTAAATGATCAGGAGTAATATTCAGAATAGTAGCTGCCAGTGGTTTTAAAGAATACGTGAGATCCAACTGAAAGCTGGATAATTCTAGGACCCAAAGTTCAAAAGGTTTTTTTTCTTGTAAGAGGTCTAAAACGGGGGTACCAATATTACCTGCCACTGCCACATGCAAGCCAGCCGCTTTAGCCATCTCACCCACCAAAGTGGTAACGGTGGATTTGCCATTGGTTCCGGTAATCGCAATAATCGGTGCTTTAACTTCTCGAGCTAAACATTCAATATCACCATAGACGGCAACACCTGCTTTGAGCGCTTCTTGAATAAAAGGGGTTTCTAAGGGTAAACCTGGGCTAGTAATAATATCAGTCAGTTGACCGATTAAATCGCTAGGCAACTGTTGCAGGTAAACGGGAATCTCAGGAAATTCTTTTTGTAATTCTTCCAGACCAGGCGCATCATTCCGGGTATCGAACACCACAAACTGCTGGTTATTTCTATGCAAATAACGTGCTATAGAAAGTCCAGTTTTGCCTAATCCGGCAACTAAGTGTAAGGAATGATTCATGAATGCACCTTGCCTATCGCAGTTTTAAAGTAGCCAATCCGCATAACACAAATACAACGGTAATAATCCAAAATCGCACGATAATCTTGGGCTCCGCCCAACCTTTCAACTCAAAATGATGATGCAAAGGCGCCATGCGGAATAATCGTTTACCATGAGTGTATTTGAAATAACCTACTTGTAAAATGACTGAAAGAGTTTCAATCACAAACAAGCCACCCATGATCAATAACACCAGCTCTTGCCGCATGACCACTGCCACAATTCCTAAAGCAGCACCTAAGGCTAAGGATCCCACATCCCCCATAAAGACCTGTGCAGGGTATGTGTTGTACCATAAAAACCCTAAACCTGCGCCCACAATAGCCGAGCAAAAAATAGTAATTTCAGCGGTATTGGGTACATAAGGGATCGCCAAATAATGAGCATGCATCATATTACTGGATGCATAAGCAAATACCCCTAAGGCACCAGCCACCATGACTATAGGCATGATCGCTAAACCATCTAAACCATCAGTTAAATTCACAGCATTACTAGTACCTACAATAACAAAATACGCAAGAATAGGGAACAAAAGCCCCAAGTCGATACTGACGGTTTTGAAGAAAGGCACGGTTAATTGGGTATGAACTGGTAAGGCAGCAGTCCAATAAAGATAGGAGACTGCGATTATGGCAATTACCGATTGCCAAAAGTATTTCCAACGACCTGGCAAACCTTTGCTGTTTTTTAATACTAACTTACGGTAGTCATCGACCCAGCCGACCACACCATTACTCAGAGTCACTAAGAGCACCAACCAAATACTGGCTTGTTTAAGGTCGCACCATAATAGACAGCTGACGGCTATCGCTAAAAGAATTAAGACCCCACCCATAGTAGGTGTGCCTTTTTTGGAAAGATGACTCTGTGGGCCATCGTCACGAACCACCTGGCCAATTTGTAATTTTTGTAACCAGCGGATCATCATCGGTCCGCATATCAATCCAACTAATAAAGCGGTTAAAGAAGCTAAAATACATCTAAATGTAAGATACTGAAAAACTCTTAACGCATGATACTGTCCTTGAAATAACTGCGTTAGCCAATAGAGCATAATAGTTCCTCTTTATAATTGGACAAATGACCGGGGATAAAAAACGGCCAAGCATACCATACTCAGACTGCATCAATAAGCAGTTTCTGCACAATTTTTTCCATTGCACTAGACCGCGATCCTTTTACTAAAACAGTAGTATCAGAATTTAACTTTTCGATCACATTTTGAGCCAATTTATCCTGTGAGGCAAAGTGCTCTCCTCCTGGACCAAAGGACTGCGATGACAGCTGGCTGAACTTACCGCAGGTCATCAATTCATTAATACCTAATTGTTTGGCTGTTAATCCTACTTCTTCATGATGTTGGGTAGCCCATTCGCCTAATTCTCCCATATCACCAAAGACAAATATTTTTTTCCCAGGTCGTTTGGATAGGACTTCTAAGGCAGTGACGACCGAACGTAAATTAGCATTATAAGTATCATCAATGACCGTGGAATGATTTTTTCCTTGGAGGACGGTCATGCGGCCTTTCACCCCAGTAAATTCATTTAAACCCCTTTGAATATCGGGTATAGCGATGCCCAAAGCATAGCAACAAGTCGCTGCAGCCAGAGCATTACGAATATTATGTTCGCCGGGGACTTGTAGTTCAACTTCTACCTGGCCTTTAGGTAAAACTAAAGAGAAATGGCCACGTCCTGTAGTATCGATACGAATGTCTTTGGCATACACATCCGCAGTGGATTTATTAAGGGAGAAACGCAGAACTCGCTTATCGGCTAAAATCCCATCCCAAAAATGCGAGTAAGCATCATCATCATTCACCACGGCCGTGCCATGAGCAGTTAAGCCTTGATGGATTTCTCCTTTCGCACGCGCTACCCCATCAATGGAACCAAACCCTTCAATATGGGCAGGTGCAATATTATTGATTAAAGTCACATCAGGTTGCACTATGCTCACCGTATGTGCAATTTCTCCCGAATGATTAGCACCCAACTCAAATACGGCATAGCGATGAGCCGGTTTTAATTGCAACACACTAAGAGGTGCACCGAGATGGTTATTTAAATTCCCTTTGGTTGCATGAGCAGGTTGCGGCAAGATAGACGCTATCATTTCTTTGACGCTGGTTTTACCGTTTGATCCGGTTAATGCGACCACTGGGCAATGGATTTCACGTCGATAGGCGGTAGCGATCTTGGCTAAGGCCTTAATAGTATCTGGTACCACAATTTGTGGTATTTTAACCCCTGAAACTTGGTGATCCACTATGGCGGCGACAGCCCCTTTTGCCTCTGCTTCCTTTACAAAATCATGGCCATCAAATTGTTCCCCAGGAATAGCAATGAATAAGCTTCCTGCTTGTAAAGTGCGACTATCAATCCCATAACTAGTCACCTCGGCGGACATGGCGCAAGGTTGCGAAAAAAGGGATGCAATAGCGATCAGATTCATAGTGTTATTGGATGACTAAAACTCTAGTGTACTAACACTTGCACATACAGTTCAAGTTGAATCGCTATAGTTCGTAACGATGATGTTTATTTTGCAAGCGTTTGGCAATGAACAATTGCATGTTGTCACGCGCTTGTTTAGGAAAATATTGATAAATACTGAGGAAGTCTTGGGCATTTATAGTTAAAAATGTACAGGGTTCTAAGGTTGTGATCCGCGCAGTACGCGGAATACTTCTTAAAATAGCAATCTCCCCAAAGACATCTCCTGGGCCTAAAGTAGCAATGCTAACCCGAGGTACGTCTTTATTTTTAATGGAAACATCCACTTTACCGGTGAGAACAATGTAAAGTTGGTCACCCACATCGCCTTGTTCAATGACAATTTCATCTGCTAAATAATGAACCTCGCGTAATTTACGCGCTAAAAGGTGCTGTTCATTCAAACCAATGCCAGAAAAAATATCCACATTGTTAATGATTCTTAAGGTGTCTGCAAGATCACTGTTATCTAAAAGATCCATCTTTTATCAAGGAGTTAGTGGCCCTAATTTAAGTATAGAAGGTTTGGAGAATTTTGCTGGGAACAGGTCGAGGATGAGCAAATTTTGTAGGTTGGGTCGTGACCCAACATAACCATTTTATCTTCGCTCAAGATTTTTTTGTTGGGTCATGACCCAACCTACATGCGGGTTTGGTGAACGTGCCCGTGAGCGGGCACGCTCACAGGCACGAAAAAAAGGAATTAATTACGCAATAGCTGGCTCATATTCCTCTTGATGTACATTTAACAAACGACGATAACGCGCAATACTAGCCTCACTAAGCGGTTTACGTTGATCATCCAATAAATGCGCATCCAGGCCTTCGCTCAATTGTTTGCCCGTTTCTAACATAATGGTAAAACGCTCGGCGTCGATTTGCGGATTCTTTGATGTTTGCATATACAAACACAAACCTCTTACGCTGAAGGCACCAATATTCTGCAAATCAAAAACCCCAGTGGCTGTGGCAGCGGCTAAACTGCATAAGACAGGGCCTTGACCATTAGCTAATTGATGGCGATGGAATAAATGCCCCTCACCAAAACGTAAGCCCGCGGCAAGAACAGTCTGTAATAACTCGTAACCTGCAAATTGACGATTTTCTTTAGCTAATAAAAACATCATCAGAGACGCGGGGGTTTCCATAGGAGCTTCTCTAGTGGTTTCCAAAATTGGCGCCGTTTTGCGTTCGGTTCTGGGCTCGATTTTAAATTGCGAGCTCAAATCCACCTGTGGTTCTGCTTGAGGATTTAAACGTTGTTGCGCTTTGGGAGCATATTTTTTGTAGCTAGCAGGCTCTTCGTGAAATTCTTCGGACAAAGGTTCGCGATTCACCTTACGCACTGCAATTATATCATCACCAAAGCTAGGCGTGTCATAAGGTCCCTTTTCTGCTTGACTCACAGGGGGCTGGTATCTTTCAAATTCCAAGCTCTGTCTTCTAGCTTTCATTAAACGACCAATTGCGACAATAACGCCGATCAACAACAGGACATTAAGAATTAAGCTCCAATTTGTTGCTTGCATCATTTACTCCGTAGTCAAAGCTTGTTTCACATCAACTGTAACTAATCGCGAAACACCAGGCTCACGCATTGTTACCCCAATCAAATGATCTGCTAATTCCATAGTCACTTTATTATGAGTGATAAATAGAAATTGCACGAATTGTGACATCTCTTTCACTAAATCGCAAAAACGCCCAACATTTACATCATCTAAAGGTGCATCTACTTCATCTAGCATACAAAATGGTGAAGGATTTAACTGAAAAATCGCAAACACCAAAGCAACTGCTGTCATTGCTTTTTCACCACCTGACAATAAATGAATCGTACTGTTCCGTTTTCCAGGAGGTTGTGCCATTACAACAATACCAGCTTCTAATATGTTCTCGCAAGTCAGTTCGAGTTGCGCCTTACCACCACCGAAGAGACGTGGGAATAAAGTTTTAAAGGAATTATTGACCTCATCAAAGGTATTTTGTAATCGTTGTTTGGTCTCATTATCGATTTTTTGAATGGCATTTTCTAAAGTCGATAACGCTTCACTCAGATCCTGGAATTGATCATCTAAGTAGACTTTACGCTGTTGTTCCGTGGAGTACTCTTCAATAGCGGCTAAGTTAATTGCCCCCAGATTCTTAATTTTTTCCAAAAGTTTCAGTAAATCGTCTTCACGTTGACTTTGAGTGACCTCTGCAGGAATACGTTCCAAGAGGGTTTGCGCTTGCAGGGAAAATTCTGCCAACGATTCTTGAAAGGTACTTGCGCGTAGCGATAGTGCTTGCTCATCCATACGAGTTTGGGAAATGAGTTCTTGGATCTTTTTCACTTCTTGATCAAAGCTATAAATCTTTTTCTCTAAATCTTCAACGGCCATTCTAAATTGCGATAATTGTTCACGACTAGCCGTCAATTGTTGTTCAATCTCCGAATGCCGTAATAATTGTTCAGCTAATTGTTCTTTTAAGCTCGCTACAGGATCAATAGATTGTGCCGAACGCATGGCCATTTGTTCTAGGCGTTCTTGTAGAATATCTTGACGTTCCTGTTCTCTAGCAATTCTATTGGTTAATTGTTGCACCTTGGTCAACTCACGATCATGAGTTAACTCCACCTGATGCAGTGCTATGCGAGCTTCTTCCAATTGAGCTTGCTGCTTAGATAAAGTCTCCTGCCAATCTGCTTTTTCATGCTGAAGCCCTGCTTGTTTTTCATCTGCAACTTGGTATTGTGATTTTAATTGCTCAAGTTTTGCAGTCCAAGTCATTTGCTGTGCCGTGATTTCTTCTAGCAACAAGTTGAGTTCTTGCGTTTCGACTGTTTTCGATTCCTGCTGAAGTTTAGCTTGTTCAATCGCTTGTTCTTTAGCATGCATAGCATTGAGATTGACACGTAACGCTTCATTACTGCCATGTAAATTCAGTTGGAAAAGCTCAGCGTATTTTTGTTGTTCCTGCAATTTGCTGTGATATTGATCGCGCAGGCTCCGCAATTCTTCAATCCGTAAGCCCATTGTTTGCACGGTTTCAGTCAGCTCAATAATTTTTTGTTGACGCACTAAGATGCCTGACTCATCCTGTTCTTCGGGATGTTTTAACTTCACCCAACCCTGACCCAACCAAAAACCATTGGGTGTGATTATCGATTCATGAGCTAAAAGTTCCGGTAACCATGTCATTGCTTGTTCTAAACTATCAGCCGTGTAAATACTTCCTAGGTCATGCACCGTTGCAGGAATTTTGCCTTTAATGTGATCGGTTAATCGCGGATAAGGTAAATGCGTTGTTGTGGTTTCCCTGAAGGTCACGACACTTTGTCCCTGACTTTCACAGGTTTTCCATTGCGGCCACAGCTCTTCAAAACTATCTAACACATAGGCATGTAAGGCTTCATTCAAGACCATTTCACCAGCCGATTGCCATTGACGATCAATGTTTAACACGTCCATTAATCGAGGCTTGTCATTCCACTCGCTAATGTCAGTCTGATTGGGTTTACCGGAACGAGCTGCTTTTTGCAACGCATTGAGTGCGGCTAATTCAGCATTCAATTTATAGAATTCATCTTGCAATTGATGCAATTGTTCTTCAGTATCTTTTTGCTGTTGTCGCACTTGATTTAATGCTTCACTCGCCTGATTGAGTTGTTCCTCATCAAAAGCTTGTGTCTTTTTTAATTTTAATTCTTTTTCATTTAATTCATTGAGTGCTTGTTGTAAATCCGTTAATGAAACAGCTTGCTGTTCGCTTTGTAATTTTTCTAAACGAAGTTGCGTTTGGGTACGTTGTTGTTCACCATGTTGGATATTGAGCTCTGTAACTTCTAACTCTCTTTTAAGTGAACTAAGGGTGGATTGTAGTTGTTGCCAACCTTCTTGCCATAGAGCTTGTTGTTGCTGAGTTTCCTGCCAAAGTTCTTCTTTGGTTTTAAATTCAGTTTTCAACTGCGTTAATTGTTGTTCTAAATGGACGGCTTGTTGTTGTGCGGTTTGCAATTCTTCTTGATCTTGTTTTAATCCTTCAGCCACAATTTGCCAATCGGTTTGCAACTGTTGTTTGTCTTGTTCTAATCGTTTCTTTTCTCTTTCTTGTTGCTGAATACTTTCTTCCAAACGAGCAATTTCGGTACCCAGTTGGTAAAAAGTAGTTTGGATTTGTTGTGATTGTTCATTAGCTTCGTGCAATTGTTCATTGAAGACTGTTTTGTCTTTGGTTGCGTTGGTCAGCAAACTTTGTTGTTGCTCATAACGCACCGCCAAGTCTTGTAATTCTTTTTGTTTTAATTCTTGTTGTTTAACTAAGTCTTTCCATTTGAGCGCTAAAATTTCTGCGCGGCATAATTGTTCTTCTTCTTTGAGAATCGTGTATCGTTCTGCTGCTTTAGCTTGACGTTCTAAGCGTTGTAATTGTTTCGCTAATTCCTCTCGTATGTCATTCACACGAGTTAGGTTTTCCCGGGTTTGTTCAATACGTTGTAAGGTTTCTCGACGACGCTCTTTATATTTGGAGACGTTAGCCGCTTCTTCAAGATAGCCGCGTAACTCCTCCGGTTTCGCTTCAATCATGCGAGAGATTGTTCCTTGACCGATAATAGAATAGCCACGTGCTCCAGCACCTGTGCCAAGAAAAATATCGGTAATGTCACGACGGCGACAGCGAGTGCCATTCAAGTAATAGGACGATTCACCATCACGGGTTACCACGCGACGAACGGACACTTCTTGATAACTGGCAAAAGGACCGGTCATTCGTCCCAGGCTATTATCAAAAACTAATTCTACCGAGGCTTGTCCTAGGGATTTTCTATTGGTTGAACCATTGAAAATAACATCAGCCATCGATTCACCGCGTAAATTTTTTGCGGAACTTTCCCCTAAAACCCAGCGAAAAGCATCGATAATATTCGATTTACCACAACCATTCGGACCCACCACACAAACCAATTGGCTAGGGAAAAGAACAACAGTGGGATCGACAAACGACTTAAAACCGGCTAACTTTAGTTGTTTAAGATGCATGATGATCGCTATTCAATTTAAGGGTAAGAATCATTATATCTGAGGATATTGAGCCTGACTAATTTGCTTTAATTTAATACTGTTTGATTATCAAAATAAATACAGTGTGCCTAATTGACAAACAGATTTATCTCTTTATAATAATATGTTTTATTTAATAGACTGGAGGAGAAATGAATCGTTTTGATATTCGTTCTGTACTTAGCCTTTCTTTGGGCCTCATTTCTGCCCTAATTATTGGCAAACCTTCCTTTGCTGAACCAGCGAATTTAGGTCTAATCCGTCATGAAATAAGAAATTATTACAACACCGGCCTTTACCAACAAGAATTGACCAAAAAAATCCATTTGGCTCATCAGTACATTATCCAGCAAGCTAAACAAAACCAAGGTCAATCTAATAAATTAGCCCTGGTTTTAGATATAGATGAAACCAGCTTATCCAACTATCAAACCATGGCAAAACGTGATTTTGTCGGCTCTGCCCAACAAATTCACTCGGAAATTATGGCTGCAAAAGCTCCGGTTATAAAACCCATGTTAACTTTATACAAAGAGGCGCAACAACATGGAATTACCGTTTTTTTCGTTACCGGACGAAAAGAGTCAGAGCGAAATGCTACGCAAATTAACTTAAAGAAAGCAGGTTACAGTGGTTGGGGCGGTTTATATTTACGTCCAGATAGTTACACCTATCAGTCCATTATTCCTTTTAAATCTCAGAGTCGTGCTGCAATTACTAAACAAGGGTATAAAATTATTGCTACCATAGGCGACCAATACAGCGATATTAAAGGTGGTTATGCCCAAAAAGGTTTTAAGTTACCTAATCCTTTTTATTATCTACCCTAGGTTAGTGCTAAACGAAATGCAGCCCAACAAAAATCTGCTGGGCTTTTCAGCCCAGCCTAGATTGCTTATGATTTTTTAACTTCGTGTTTATCTTTCATGCGAATGGCCATAACTTCCAACGCTAAGAATTTGACGTAATCATAAG
>SCSO01000312.1 GCA_004297865.1 Legionella sp. | reverse complement strand
TCCATCCGCGATGTGATTTTATTCCCACAATTGCGTCAGTTTTAAAATAGTTAGGGTACAACCCCTAATTAAAAAAGTAGCCTGCATTAGCGCAGCGTAATACAGGAATATACTTCATCCCGTACCCGCTTTTCCTGTATTACGCTGCGCTAATGCAGGCTACTTTTTTAATTAGGGGTTGTACCCTAACTATTTTAAAACTGACGCAATTGTGGGAATAAAATCACATCGCGGATGGACTGTGAATTCGTAAACAACATAGCTAAACGATCAATACCAATGCCCTCACCCGCTGTTGGTGGCATACCATATTCCAAAGCTTCAATGTAATCACTATCAAAATGCATGGCTTCTAAATCTCCCGCATCCTTCTCCGCAACTTGTTTTTGAAAACGCTCTGCCTGATCTTCCGCGTCATTTAACTCAGAAAAACCGTTCGCCAATTCCCGTCCAGCAATAAAGAATTCGAAACGATCGGTTACGTCAGGATTATCATTAGAACGACGCGCCAACGGTGAAATTTCCGTAGGATAGGAAGTTACAAAAGTAGGCTGAATTAGTAATTGCTCTACCCGCTCTTCAAATATAATCATCTGTAATTTACCCAAACCATCAGTTTGTTTATAAGGTAAACCAAAACCATCAAGGAGACGGCGACAATCATCAACATTTTCTAATTGCGCTGCATTAAGTTCCGGATGATGTTTCAAAATGGCTTCTTTCACCGTTAAGCGCGCAAATGACTTACCAAATTCAATCATATGGCCTTGATACTCCACTTGCCGTGTACCTAAGACCTCATCACAGAGGTATTGCAATAATTGCTCAGTAAAGTTCATTAGATCTTTATAATCTGCATAAGCCTGATAAAACTCAATCATGGTAAATTCAGGATTATGGCGTGTAGAGATACCTTCATTACGGAAATTACGGTTAATCTCATAAACGCGTTCAAAACCACCGACCACCAAACGTTTCAAGTACAATTCGGGAGCGATGCGCAAATACATCGTCATATCCAAAGTATTATGGTGGGTGACGAAAGGTCTTGCCACTGCCCCTCCTGGGATAGGATGCATCATTGGCGTTTCTACTTCCAAGAATTGATGATCATCCATAAAATTACGGAAGGCACGAATCAAATGACTTCGAACTAAAAAGGTCTTGCGACTTTCCTCATTAGCAATTAAATCCACATAACGTTTACGGTATTTCACTTCCTGATCTGCCAAACCATGGAACTTATCAGGAAGCGGTCTTAAAGATTTAGTTAAAAGCTCAATCTGTTCGGCGTTGACAGTCAATTCACCGGTATTAGTGACAAACAATTCACCTTTGACGCCCACTATATCGCCGAGATCCCAATGTTTAAACTGCTCGTACTCCTCAGGAAGATCATTAGCACGAATATAGATTTGTAAACGACCAGAAACATCTTGGATATGAAAGAAACTTGCCTTACCCATAATGCGACGTAAAACGATACGTCCAGCCACAGAGACTTTAACATGTTGCTGTGCTAAGGTTTCCTTATCGATTAAACCGTATTTTTCTACCAATGGCAGTGCAAGATCTTCACGACGAAATTCATTAGGGAAATTAAAGCCATGGGCACGTAAATCCACTAATTTTTGTTTACGAATAAGGTAAACTTCACTTTCATCCAATTGTTCTTCAATCATTATGCCTCTACCCCCGCTTTTAAACTGGCTTCGATAAATTGATCTAAGGCACCATCCAATACCGCTTGAGTATTGCTGGTTTCTACCCCAGTACGTAAGTCTTTAATCCGCGATTGGTCTAATACGTAGGAACGAATCTGTGATCCCCAACCTATGTCGGATTTAGTTGCTTCTAAAGCTTGTTGTTCTTCATTCTTTTTCTGCATTTCAAGCTCATATAATTTAGCACGTAACTGCTTCATGGCTTGATCTTTGTTTTTATGCTGACTACGGTCATTCTGACACTGTACCACAATTCCACTAGGTCCATGAGTAATTCGGACGGCCGAATCGGTACGGTTAACGTGCTGACCACCTGCACCCGATGCACGGTAAGTATCTATCCGTAAATCAGCAGGATTGATTTCAATCTCTATATCATCATCAATTTCCGGAGAAACGAACACCGCAGCAAAAGAAGTATGGCGACGATTTCCCGAGTCAAAGGGTGATTTTCTTACCAAACGGTGAACTCCAGTTTCGGTGCGTAACCAACCAAAGGCATATTCACCAACAAAGTGGATAGTCGCACTTTTAATGCCTGCGACTTCCCCAGGGGAACATTCCATTAACTCGGTAGTAAAACCATGCTGTTCACCCCAGCGTAAATACATCCGTAAAATCATTTCAGCCCAATCTTGCGCCTCAGTTCCCCCAGATCCGGATTGAATATCCAAATAAGCGCTAGCACTGTCCATTTTACCGGAAAACATACGGCGAAATTCTAGATCAGCTACTTTTTGCTCTATGGGCACTAGTTCCGTACTGATATCATTGAGGGTTTGCTCGTCATTTTCTTCACGGGCTAATTCAAATAACTCGCTGAAGTCATGGATGGATTGCTTTAATTCAGTAAGGCTATAAACTATCGATTCTAATTGGGTTTTTTCCCTTCCTAAAGCTTGTGCCTGTTCAGGATTGTCCCAAATGTTAGGTAATTCTAATTCCCGGTTAACTTCTTCAAGACGCTCACTTTTGGTCTCAAAGTCAAAGATACCCCCGAAGCGCATCAACACGCTTATCGAGGTCAATCAAATGTAAATTGATTTGATTCACTTCCAGCATTTAAATCTCAATTATAAGGTAAAGGGTTAATTTTACAGGGAATAGACTTGACAAGCCAGAAATATATGAAGGTCTGCCCACATTTTGTA
>SCSO01000311.1 GCA_004297865.1 Legionella sp. | reverse complement strand
CGCTATGCTCAAGGTGGGATTGCTGCTGCGGTTTCTCCGGAAGACTCTTTAGAAACGCATATTTCCGATACTTTAACTGCAGGTGATGGGCTCTGTTATTTACCAGCGGTGGAATTTATTATTCGCCAAGGTCCGGAAATGATTAAACAATTGAACGATTATAAAGTTCAATTTAAAAAAGAGAGCAATGGTCAATTTCATTTGGCACAAGAAGGCGGACATTCCCATAGACGAATTTTCAATTGCGGTGATCAAACAGGTCTGTCCATCACCCAAACCTTAAATCTCTTAGCTAGACAAAAAGAACAAATCGTTTTTTTCGAAAATCATGTCGCAGTCAATTTAATTACCTATTACCATCCGCATCGCACAGATACCCAAGGTGAAGTATTAGGTGCTTATATACTCGATTGCGATAACAATAAAGTACATACCTTTGTAGCCAACTGCGTGATATTAGCCACTGGTGGCGCTGGAAAAACCTATCGTTATACGACCAATCCTATGGTCGCCACTGGCGATGGCGTTGCAATGGCTTACAGAGCTGGAGCACGTGTGGGCAATATGGAGTTTTATCAATTTCACCCTACCCTGCTGCATCATCATTCGCTAAATAATTTCCTGATTTCTGAAGCCGTAAGAGGTGAAGGTGGTATTCTGAAAAATCCTGAAACTGGCGAACAATTTATGAAACGCTACGCTCCCGACCAAAGAGAGTTAGCCACACGTGATATAGTCGCCAGAGCGATTTTCAATGAAATTGAGCAAAGTCAAAAAGGGTATGTCGAGCTGGATATTACTCATCAATCTAAAGAATTTTTAAAAAAACGCTTTCCGCAAATTTACAGTACTCTACAGTCTATTGGCATAGACATGAGCCAAGATATGATTCCTGTGGTCCCTGCTGCTCATTATCAATGCGGCGGTGTACTGACCGATGTGGATGGTCGAACTGATTTGAAACGTTTATATGCTATTGGTGAAGTGGCCTTTACTGGTTTGCACGGAGCTAATCGACTAGCCAGTAATTCTTTATTAGAGGCTTTAGTCATGGCTGCCAATGCGGCTCATTGTACCTTAAAAGACATTGTTACCCCCTCAAAATTCTTTGAAACTATCTCGGGTTGGAGTGAGCCTGGCGAAGTGAATACTCGCCGAGCCAGCCAGATCAACTCTCACTGGCGAAGTTTACGGGGGGAAATGACTTCTTATGCCGGTATAGTTCGTACTGAAGCAGGACTGCAAGATCTACTACAATTAATAATGAAGCGTAAAAGAATCATTGAAGAGTATTATTGGAAGCATTGCATTACCCGGGACTTTGTCGAACTGCGCAATATTGTATTAAACGCAGAATTGATAGTAAGAGCGGCTCTTGCGCGTAGAGAATCCCGAGGTGGTCATTACCGCGAAGATTTTTCTCAAAAAGATCCCAAAGCTCATGAGAGCATCGCTAAATTAGGTCCGGTGGATAATTCCATCTAATGAAACTGAGGTACCAAGATGTTTAAGAATTCTGACCTTTACCAACCTGAAGCCACTTTAATGCAAGTTCGTAATGACATGAGCATCTGTCAAAGCGATTACCCACTGGATTGGTATCAAGAAGAATTTATACCTTATGCGGAAGAATACCAGGCCTTGCCCGATCGTAAACTGACAACGGTACTGGCTTGGATGAAACCCTACATGGACAAAGCACAAGCTCATTTTGGCGATCGTTTGTTACTTCTCGCTCATTATTATATGGGTGGCGATATAGTTAGGTTAATTGAACAATTTGGTGGACAAATTGGAGACTCCTATCAATTAGCTTTGATGGCAGCGAATCATCCAGAAAAATCGGTCATTATTGAATCTGCTGTTCATTTCATGGCGGAATCCATTAGCATTTTAGCTCATCCTCAACAACAAGTTTATATTACCAATCCCAAATCGGGATGCACTATGGAAATGCTAGCCAAAGACTTTATGGTTGAGCCTGCCTTTCTTGATCTCAATGAACGTTATGGAGCTGAGAACATCGTACCGGTATGTTACATGAACACTTCTGGCCGCGTTAAAGCCATGACTGGCGCGCAAGGTGGCGCTGTTTGCACTAGCTCCAACGTAAAAAAAATCTTTCAATGGGCGCAAAAGCAAAACAAAAAAATTCTTTTTATCCCCGATCAACACATGGGAGAAAATGTCGCTTATTGGTTAGGTATTAAAAATTTAGCCTACTGGCCAGGAGGTTCTGCGGGCGCACAATATTCTTTAGCTGCTCAAGATGCCAAGACACTAGAGCAATTTGATAAGTCCGATTTGATTCTCTTTTCCAGCCATTGCGCAGTCCATACCCTTTATACCGCCGCTATGTGTGAGTACTGGCATGCACAAAACTATACCACTATCGCGCATCCCGAATGCCGCAATGAAGTTATACGCGTTGCACAACATGCCGGTTCTACCGCTTTTATTTGGGATTACGTGGTCCATGATCGCGCCGGAACCAAGCACTACGCCATAGGGACTGAAAATCACATGGTAGAGAATTTAAAACAATACTGTAAACCCTTAGGTATTACAGTCGTCAATCTCGCTGAAGCCCCCAAGAAAGATGAAGAGAAAGGTATCGGTTGTGGATGTGCCACTATGTCTCGCAATGATCCTCCTCACTTGGTTGCCTTAGTCGATCTTTTAAGACAAGGTAAGACCATGAACTACAACGAAGTGAAAGCAGGTGATGTAGTGAATGAATTTACTGGAGGACGTAATCGCCTACCCGAACAGGATCAACAATGGGTAATCGACAATGCTAAGAAAGCCCTACAAATGATGATTAATATTACTGAAGACCGAATTTAGAGTTCGGTCTCTATTTTGATCAAAATTAAACCAAATTATTCTAAATTATAAATAAAAGGCAATAATTGGCTAAAAAAAAGTCATTGCATTGCATTTACCTACCATTTCATGAAATTATCTAAAGAAGATCCTAGTTTTGCCGACCCTATCAATACAACAATAAGAATAAGCGCTACATGAACATAAAAAATAACATACAAAGTAGCTCAATTATACTTAAAAGTTATGTCAATCTATATGCGTTTATCGGCCTAGGGATATCAATCTCCAGTATTTTTATTGCATCTTTATTTGTAGCCTATCAAATGACTGGAACTATCAGCATGGAAGGCTTTGTTCGTGCACAAATGAGCAACCCGGCCATTTGGGTCTTAGATCTAACCCCTTTCCTATTTGCGTATTGGGGCCAATCCTTCTGTTATGGTTTAGTCAATAAAGCTGAAACCATCTTAATGTTAAAAACCAATGAATTTCTAAGTAAACGCGGTGATTTAGAGCAAAAACTCCGATATGAAAGCCAATACGATAGTTTAACTGGCTTACCCAATAGCCGCTTATTTAGCGAGCAATTGACCCAATCTATTCAACAACTGGGTAAAGGCAATGAATTAGCAGTGATTGTGCTCAAAATTAATGATTTTAAGAGCATTTTGAGTAATTTTGGTAACTTCAATACCAATAGCGTGTTGAAACAATACACCCAGAAATTAAATGAGATGTTAGTAGAGCCATTCTTACTACAAGCTACCATGGGAATTAACCTTTTGGGACGTATGGAAAGTGATGAATTTGCTCTGCTTTTGCCGCGATTAGCTAAAAATTTAGATTTAAACGAACTCTTAAATTGCATTATTAATGCGTCTACTGTGACTTTCATGATAGATGGGATTAACGTCAATATTGCAGCAACCGCTGGGATTGCTTTATATCCACAACATGGTGAAGACGAAGCCACCCTCCTCGATCATGTACGCATAGCAGTTTATCATGCCCGCAAGAACGCTAAGTCTTATATGTTCTATAACTCGGATATGAAAGAGGATTTAACGACCACTCGTATTGCAATGGCTCAATTGAAGAAATCAATTGAAAATAATGAATTGGAAATTCATTATCAACCCGCAGTTGAGTTTACCAATGGGCAAATCATTGGCGCAGAAGCTTTAGTCCGTTTTGAAAATGCCACCTCAGGATTAATCAGCGCTGAAAAATTCATTCCTATGGTTGAGGGCACCAATTTAATTCATCAATTAAGTGCATTTATGTTGCGAAACGTCATTAAACAATTGGCCACTTGGCATAGTGAAGGCCATATGTTGTATGCTTCGGTTAACCTTTCAGCTAAAGATGCGGTTAATAAAGAACTTCCCGCGCAAATTGCCAAATTATTGCAAGAGTTTAAAGTAGAACCTCGATTTTTGAAGTTAGAATTTACCGAACGCGCTTGTTTATCGGACCAAGCCAAATCCATTGAAGTATTTAATCAATTAGCCAAATTAGGGGTTAAAATCTCGATTGACGATTTCTGTAGCGGTTATTCCTCATTTATCTATTTAACTTACTTCCCTATTAATGAAATTAAGATAGAAAAATCTATCGTGTTAAATATGGCAAAAGATCCTAAGAAGGCGAAAATTGTAGAAGCGATTTACAAAATTGCCCAAACCTTTGAGTTAAATGTCTCTGCGGATGGAATCGAAGATCAAACCATTTTAAAAGAGTTAAAACAATTCGGCTACACCTACGGTCAGGGATTCTATTTCTCCCGTCCCGTTAGTATTAATGAATTTGAGATTTTATTGAAAGGTGATTAACCAGCTTATCATTTCTGTAGGTTGGGTCACGACCCA
>SCSO01000310.1 GCA_004297865.1 Legionella sp. | reverse complement strand
AAAAATTCGCGTGTTCCCTTTGTTTCCTTTTGATAGCGATTTAAATTTTGAATTATTTCTAATTGAACTCTTACCCGGATGTGAACATCTTTCGCCACCTCATGACACTGGCGTCATCGAGCATGTGATTGTAGTGGAAGGTATAATGGAAGTATTAGTGGGTAATCAATGGCAAGTTTTACAGTGCGGTGAGGGTTTACGTTTTGCCGCGAATCAACCGCATGGGTATCGGAACACGCAAAAAAGTCTGGCACGTATTCATGATATTATTCATTATCCGTAGGTTGGGTCATGACCCAACATAACCATTTACATCTTCGCTCAAGATCTTTATGTTGGGTCATGACCCAACCTACGAATTGCTTCTCCCCTCAAGAGCTAACGCTTGCGGGAGAAGGGAGACATCTTCCGTAGCATCAACTCTCACTATGAAATTGAATATCCACATCAACAGACATACCAGCTGAAGCAGTTAAAGTTCCCTTGGCACTGCCAACTTTATCCACATAAGAACCATCCAAATTTCCATAATTGGTAATAAAGATGACGGCATTACCCACACAAAGCCCATTCAACTGAGTCTCATTATGTTGTGGGCAAAGAAACGAACCAGAGTCTTTTTCTGCACTGACTTGCAAAGTGAAACGACCATTGACATCCAACTCACTAACCTGACCTTCCCCATGATATACACATTCCCCAATCAACCAATTGTTGGCTTTACCTGTTCCTACCCAACGTCCGGGAATTTGTTCGCAACCGCCCTCCATGCGCGATACCAAAGTAATATTGGCATAACAGGGGGTTAATAGAGTGCTAGCCATCATGGCTATTAGAGTTTTTTTCATGGCTTACCTTAAAATCGACTAAAATAAAATGACTAAACATGATAGCTATACCCGTTCCGATAATCCAGAATTGAATATAAATTTTTTCTTAAATAGTGTATGATTTGTACATAACTATTCCAGCCTTACTTCTTAAATAAGAGTTTATTACTATGCTAAAAGTAATCATTGGTTTTCTTCCCTGGATTATATATTCCCTCTTAGTTAGCGTTCTTCCCGGGCAACACGTATTAGCCGTTTTAGTGGCTTTATGTCTTACAGTCATTTCAGATGAATTAAAAAAGGGGTTTATTTTAGCCTGGGGTACTTTCTGCTTTTTTCTATTTATGCTCTTTGGCACTTACTTCTTCTCCGAAGCTTGGCTTGAATACTATGCTAATGTGATTGCTAATGGGGCTTTAGCAGTTATTACTTGGTTTTCCTTAGCGATTAACAAACCCTTCACTTTGCAATACGCCAAAGAACAAGTGCCTCCCGAATTTTGGAATTCGCCTCTCTTCTTAAAAGTGAATCAAATCATCACCGCCGTTTGGGGCCTATGTTTTACTTTATGCGTAGTTACCAATTTCGCCCAATTACGGGCTAACTTAGTAATGGATGGTGTTTATGAAAGTCTAACCTATGCTTTTATCATTGCTGCGGTTTTGTTTACTAAAGTATTTCCCGATTGGTATAAGCAACGGCAATTTAATGCCTTAATTGCGCGCTCGGAAATACAACAAAAAGACAATCCCTTTTTAAAGAATAATTTTGCGCCTCTCAAAGAAGAATATGACCTGGAGAATTTAGAAGTTGAAGGCCAAATTCCGCAAGATCTTAAGGGAATTTATATGCGTAACGGCCCCAACCCAGCTTACCCTCCTTTTAGCTACACCTATCCGCTCGATGGCGATGGCATGTTGCATGCCATGTATTTAGGCGATGGCAAGGCTCGTTATAAAAATCGTTTTATTGAAACGGATCAATTACAAGTGGAACGTCGTTTTGGTAAAGCAATTTATGGTGGTATTAACTGCCCAGCGATTCGCGATAGCGAATCCCTAAAGCCAGGAGATAGTGAATTCCCCGTGAAAATCGGGCGTTTTATTCACATCATTCGTCATGGCAAATTGTATTTAGCATTACATGAGGCGAACAGTGCTTATCAGGTAGACCGAGAATTAAACACTATAGGTGAATGGAATCCAACCAAAGCAGAACATGCCATAGAGGTGAATGCGCATACTCGTTTAGATCCTAATTCTGGGCAATTGTATATTATTTCTTATTTTTCAGAACCTATTATGCGTTGTCATGTTTTAGATACCGCAGGACAAGTCATGGAAAGCGTAGAGTTCCAAGTACCCTTTCCCGCAATGGTACATGATTTTGTTATTACGCAGCAGCATGTGATTATTTTCCTATGTCCTGTGGTCGTTGATTTTTCGGCAATGGGTGAGAAGAGACATTTTTTTGAATGGACTCCGGAATTAAACACCCACATTGCTATTCTGGATCGTAGTAATTTAGCAAAAGAACCTCAATGGATAGAGACAGAGTCTTTCTTTACTTTTCATTTGGCTAACGCTTATGAAAAAGACGAAGACATTATCGTGGATTATGTACGCTATCCTAAATTTGATGTCTCTGCTTTAGGTGTGGCCAGTTTATATCGTAGCATTATCAATTTACCGCAAAAAACCTGTGTGCATCGACAAATCGATGAGCATCGCATTGAGTTTCCTCGGATTAATGAGAATTTCAATTCATTACCTAATCGTTATATTTATTGCCCAGTTAATCTTGCTAATCCTAATGTAGATCTCTTGGATGCATTGATAAAATTTGATATGGAAACGGGAAAAACTAGTGTGCATTCCTTGGGTGAGCATGCGGAAGTGGGAGAAATGGTTTTCGCTCCTAAGCTTGGTGCAACAAGAGAAGATGAGGGGTATGTTCTGTTATTTGTTTATGATAATCAGGAAAAGAAAAGTCAGTTTTTAATTCTAGATGCGGAGAATTTTAGCGCACCACCCATTGCGAAAGTAAAATTACCGATTCGAGTTCCACATGGTTTGCATGGGTCGTGGTTTGCGGAGTAGGTTGGGTTTTCGTAAACGTGCCCGGTTTTGAATATTGGGCCACCTTAAAACCGGGCACGGGTACGTTTACGACAATCACTTATGTTGGGTCATGACCCAACCTACTCTCATCGAACAGCTGTTTCCTCGCCTTCCGCCCTTCCTGCCAACTCTGAAACATCACATAAAAAGCAGGAACAAAAACTACCGCAAGGCAAGTTGATGCGATCATTCCGCTACAGACCGCAATACCAATCGAGCGGCGAGCATTGGCCCCAGCTCCAGTCGCCAAGACCAGCGGCATCACCCCTAAAATAAAAGCAATAGAGGTCATAACAATAGGGCGAAAACGAGTTTTTGCTCCCAGTACCGCTGCTTCTATAATTGATTTGTGATGCAACTCACGATGTTCACGTGCTACTTCCACAATCAAGATCGCATTTTTCGCTGCCAAAGCAATTAATAAGAGAATACCAATTTGCGTGTACATATTATTCGCTAAGCCTAACGCAGATAAAGCGAAAACCGTTCCTAAAAGAGCTAACGGGACACTAAATAAAATAGCTGCGGGAGTAACCCAATTCTCATATTGCCCCGCTAAAATCAAATACACCAAAATTAAAGACAAGAGGAAAATTAAATAACTTAAATTCCCAGCTGTTTTTTCTTGATACGCAGTACTAGTCCATTCATAAGACATACCAGAACCCAATACGCTTGGACCCAAATTATCCATACTATTTAAAGCCTGTCCTGAACTGTACCCAGGTGAAGACATGCCATAAATATTACTGCTGGGATAAAGATTATATAAAGAAATAATCGAAGGCCCTACAGTGGATTCCATATCGGTCAACGTGCCTAAAGGCACCATGCCACCGGATTTATTTTTTACATACATGTTGCGTACATCGGCAATGGTCATGCGCGTAGGCGCATCAGCTTGCACGTAGACTTGGAATACTTGACCAAATTTAGTGAATAAATTCACATAAGAAGACCCTAAATAAGTTTGCAAGGTCGAAGTGGCATCGCCAATATCCACACCTAAAGAGACCGATTTGGTACGATTAATCGGGGCATTGAGTTGAGGAACATTCGCTCGGAAAGAAGTCATTACATTGCGTAAGCCTGGCTGCATATTACCATATCTAACGAGCTCATCGGTGGCCGCTTGTAATTTACGATAATCAAAAGAACCATCTTGCAACTCCACTTGCATTTGAAAGCCGCCGGAATTTCCTAAACCCTGAATCGCCGGTGGAATCATCACCAAAACTTTTGCGTCTAAAGTATCCATCGCGATTTTATTAAGTTCGCCATATAAAACCTGCAGATTTTCTTTTTTCCCGCGCACATCCCAATCTTTAAAAATAATATACAATGCGCCTGCATTGGCCAAATTAGAACTGTTGTCTAACAAAGAAATCCCATCAATAGTAATCACATTATCTACCCCACCCAAAGCAGATACTTTGTTACTTAGCTTTTTCAACAAGGCCTCGGTACGCCCTATCGAAGAACCATCGGGTAATTGCACATTCATCATCACATAGCCCTGATCCTCTAAAGGAATCAAACCCGTGGGAATACGACTAATTCCAAAAACAGCTAAGCCCACTAAAATGGCGCCAATAATGCACACCAATTTATAATGATGTACTAAAGTATCGATAAACCGCACGTAAGCATTTTCTATGGGATAATAAAGATGATCAAAAGTACGATAGATAATATTTTTGTCTTCGGTTGCTTTTTCTTTAATCGGTCTTAGCCAAAGCGCACATTGTGTAGGCTTTAAAGTCATCGCATTAATCGCACTAATAAATGCCGTTGCCGCAATCACTAAAGCAAATTGCGCATACATGGCCCCTGTAAGTCCGGGCATAAATCCAGCAGGGACAAACACTGCCATCAACACTAAAGTAATGCCTAAAATGGGCCCCATCAATTCCGCCATAGCATCGATAGCTGCTTGTTTAGGACTAGAGCCTTTTTCAATGTGCTGCGTCACCCCTTCCACGATCACAATCGCATCATCCACCACAATACCAATGGCTAATACCAAAGCAAACAAGGTCAATAAATTAATGGAATAACCCAATAAGAGCATGGCAAAAAACGCACCAATAATCGTAACTGGAACAGTGGTTGCCGGAACCAGCGTCGCGCGGAAATTTTGTAAAAAGAGCAAAATAACTAACAACACCAAAAGCCCTGCTTCAAACAAGGTTTTGTACACTTCTTTCACTGAGGCCTTCACGAAAATAGTGGTATCAAATGGAATGGTATAGGTCATTCCTGGAGGAAATTTTTTCGCCATCTTAGCTACAGTCGCTCGCACTTCTTGCGCTACCTGCAAGGCATTCGCCCCAGGTAATTGATAAATACCTATTGCTGCCGCAGGTTTATTATTTAATTTGGCTAATTGATTATAGCTTGACGATCCTAACTCTACCCTGCCCACATCACGAATCCGCACAATTTGCGCTGAGCTACTGCTATTGGCTTTTTGATTCGGATTGGTGGCATTGGTTTTAATGACGATGTCTTCAAACGCATCAGGATCAGCTAATTGCCCAGGGACATTGACCGTAAATTGATACGCCGGATTACCAGAGCTAGGCGGTGAACCAATTTGCCCGGCAGCAATGTCTTTGTTTTGTTGACTAATAGCATTTAATACATCACTGGGATTTAATCCAAATGACATCATTTTATGCGGATCCAACCAAATTCGCATGGCGTAAGACCCGGTGCCAAAGATCAAGACGTTACCGACTCCAGGCAAACGTGCTAATTCATCTTGCATATTGATGGCGGCATAATTATTTAAAAACAAACCATCGTATTCATTATTCTCAGAAGTCAACGTAATAAACTGTAAAATGGAGGTTGATTTTTGCTGCACCACCACCCCTTGTTTTTGCACAGAATCGGGTAACTGTGCCATAGCAGCTTGGACACGGTTTTGCACTAACACTTGCGCAAAGTTTAAATCCGTACCGATTGCAAAAGTGACGATAAGATTATACGTGCCGTTATTAGTGCTAGTGGATTGCATATACAACATATTTTCCACACCATTCACTTGTTGCTCTATTGGCAACGCCACAGTATTAATTAATGTCTTGGCATCAGCTCCAGGATAACTAGTTGTGACTTGAATAGTGGGCGGCACGATAGCAGGATATTGCGTAATGGGTAAAACTGCGATGGCAACCAAACCTAATAACACCAAAAGCATAGCGATCACATTCGCTAAAACCGGTCTTTCAATAAAAAATTGCGAAATCATGCTGATTTTTTCTCCTGCGGTTCAGGTTCAAGAATTTGCACTTGATTGCCCGGAGTAGCATTCTGAATACCATTTACAATCACTCGATCATTAGGCTTGAGTCCTTTAGTAATAGCACGATCACCTTGATCATCAGCGCCTAGAGTGACTCGCGTGAGAACGACTTTATCGTCCTTATCAGCCACTAATAAATAAGGACCAATTTGATCATAAAGTAATGCGGTATTGGGTACAGTTAATTGTTTTTTCGGTTTATCTATAGGCACCCGAACTTGTACGAATAAACCAGGAACAAAGAAATGATCTTTATTGTCTAAAACACCACGCAATTCCATAGTTCCTGTGGCCGCATTTAAACCGGTGTTTACGAAATCCAAATGGCCTTTGTGTTTAAAGTCCCGTTCATTTTGTAAACTCACAAAAATGGGAATTTGTGTTAAATTGGACTGTTTATAATCATTCTTTTTCGCAGCTTCCCTTAATTTTATAAGATCAAGTTCGTTTAAATTAAAATAGACATATAAAGGATCGATTTGTTGAATTGTCGCTAGATCAGTTGCCACTCCATTGCCTACTAAATTGCCTGCATCCACCAAATGTCGACCAATACGTCCTGCAAAAGGGGTGGAAACATGGGTATACCCGTAATTAATTTTAGCAATTTCTTCATTAGCCATGGATTTATCCACTTCAGCCTGCGCCTCATCTTTTTTAGCTTTCCAAACTTCAACATTGTTTAATGAAGTAGCATGATCTTTATACATACGTTGTTGGCGTGCATATTCGGCAGTGGCGTATTCATAATTCGCTTTGGCTGCTGCCACATTGGCTTGCGCCGCTTTTAATTGCTCTAAATAAGGTTTAGGTTGAATGACAAACACCTCTTTGTCTTTTTCAAGATAGGTGCCATCAGTAAATTCGATTTTTTCTAAATACCCTTCCACGCGAGCGACTAGATCTACGGAATTAAAAGCAACCAAAGTCCCAGTTTGGGTGACGTAATCGACTATTTCTTTAACTTTAGGTTGTTGTACTTGAACTTTAGGCACAGGCAAAACCGGCCCACTGCTTTTAGTAAAATGATGGATCACTAAATACAACAGGAATAAGATAGCGACGACAATCCCTGCCTTTTTCATAGTCTCTTCGTTGATCTCAATATTCATGTGCATTTACCATTTGGGTAGATAAAGATCTTTGATCAACTTACCTTTACTAGTAGGTGGTAAGTGATTTTCCGGTTTTAACAAATTGCCCCAATTAGTGCGAGCGGCCATTTCAGCTTTGAGCGGCATGGGAACAATGTCATTGCCCTTACGAATTTGCCAACCGCCACCTAAAGAACGATATAAAGCCACTAAGGCTTGTGGCACGTCCCCTTGAGCATTAACTAAAGACGTTTGTACTTGTAATTGTTGTTGCTCTGCATTCAGCACCGGCGTGAAGTCGGTCTCTCCTTCACGATAGCGGATAATAGCTAATTTTAAAGATTGCATGGCTGAACGATTAGCACGCGTGAGATAAAACTCTGCATTTTTTGCTTCAATGAAATCAGTAATATTATCTTGAACCTCTTGCTGCGCTTTGAGGACTAGATTGAGATAATTAAGTAACGCTTGTTGAAATACCGCATCTTGGGTACGTACGGCATTGGTGATTTGCCCATAATTTAATAAGGGCCAATTCAACACGGGTCCGGCGCTAACGTTGCGATTAGACCAATTGAACATATCACTAATTGAAGAGCTACCAATATTGTTAGAAGCAAAGGTAAAAGTACCTGCTAGCGATAAAGAAGGGAAAAGATTTGCTTTAGTAGCTCCTATAGCTTCGGATTGTGCAATAGCTTGTAAACGGGCTTCATGAATATCAGGACGCTTAGCTAAAGCCTCTTTAGGAATTCCCACGGTAATCTCTTTAGGTGCTCTGGGAATACCACGACTTTTTTTATAAAGAAATTTATCTACCGCATTAGGCACTTCACCCAGCAGCACGCTCAATAAGTCTTTTTGGGTTTGTAGGTTAGCAATATATCCTGGTAAGGTGGCTTGGGTTTGGGATAATTCTGTACTCGCCTGTTCGACGTCGACCAAACTGGTTTGCCCGGCATTATAACGTGATTTGGCAATTTTAAGTCCTATAGTTTGCACTTGAATATTTTCTTTAGTGATTTTAATGAGGGTTTCGGTAGTACGAATTTTTATATAGGTCCTAGCAACATCTGCATTGAGTGTAACTAAGGCATTGTCATAGGCTGCTACTGAAGCAAGAAAGCTTGCATCATTTGAGAGAATGGCGCGACGATATTTTCCCCAAAAATCAATTTCCCAATTGGCGACAAAGCCCAGTGCAGCGGTATCAAAGGTTTGTGGAAGGATGCCTTGTAAGGAAGTGCCACCAATGCGATTGTAGGTGTAGTTACCGGTCATAGCCTGTTGCTGCGGGTAAAGTTGCCCTACAGTTTGTGCTAGTTGTGCTCGGGTTTGTAATACTCTAACACCTGCGCTTTGTAGAGTGAGATTATTATGATAACCCTGGTAGATTAAGGCGGTTAAAATAGGATCGTGGAATACTTCCCACCATTTTGCTTCTTTAAAAGGAGCTTCTTTCACGGAGCGATTATTCTTTTTCCAATGCTTCACTACTGGCTTGATAGGTTCACGATAATTGGGACCTACCATACAGGCAGTTAGAAAGAGACAAAGGATATAAATAAAAAATCTAAGCATACGCCACACATTCCCTGTATTAGCGACCAGCAAAAGTCATACTTTGACTTTATCATAGGTTAACAATAATGAGAATGAAGGGGCTATTAAATCTTAATAGAATCTCCCTTCAAGGGAGAAGGTTCCCGCAGAGCGGATGAGGGTAATTAAATTCCGCACTGGAATTTAGGTCATGTTGACCCAACATGGATCTTGAGGGTAAAAGAGGATTGTTGTTGGGTAATGACTCAACCTACAAGAAGACAACGACCAGTGAAATACTACTAATGTCGTGGCGAAGGTGTGGCGGCCTGTTTCTCTAGGGCCAGTTCTTTAAACGCATTAAATGCTTTTGTGCTTAATTTGATTTTGTGCTCACCTTTTTCAACTACTTCCTTACATTTAATCTTATTTTTTTCCAAAAAGTCTTTTAGCGAACTATCTCTTACTGTAATAGTTGCTGATTTGTCATTATGGACATGCAAATGTTTAATGTGTATTTTATTATCCTTACAAACTTCTTTAACAAATTTATGGCTATCCCGTCTTTCAGAAATTTCTGCTAGACCTTGTTTAAATCTACCCATCAATGTTTTAGGTTCTTTTTGCTCCAAGCCGGATATCAATTTTTCTACATCATGCAAAACTGCTTTAGCCTCTTTTTTATTTTTTTGCATTTGCAATTGACACTCTCCTTTTAATCCTTTCAGCTCAGACATTAATTGAGCTTTTTCTTGCTTGAGTGCGGAAAGTTGTATTGGAGTTACTGCTTTATCTTCGGAAAGTTGTTTTTCTTGTTCTTTTAAAGCATTTATTCGTAGTTCTAAGTATTCTCGTTGAGCAGGTAAGCTAGGAATTACTACTTTTGCAATGCCTTGAGTATCGGCGATCTGTGAATTAAATACCTTTCCTAACTGGCTAAGAACCACATTCGGCCCTTGGTGCGGCGCATTCGGCTTTTGGTTAATATTATCGTTATAAACCTTAGAAGCTTCCTGTAGCATGGTTTTTGCTTTCGTGGGTTCATTATTTGCTGTATAATGTTTGGACAAATCTAAATAGGCCTGCATACGTTGCGCGGGAGTAAATTCCGT
>SCSO01000535.1 GCA_004297865.1 Legionella sp. | reverse complement strand
TTTTTACTCTAGCCAATACATTCGAATCCGGAGCAATCATACGTCCAAAAATCCAATCATTGCTCGGCGCTGTATCATTTTGTTCACCCTGAAGGGTTTTAAATTGGACAAATGAGCTATGCAAGAGAGAACACTTTACGTCAGTCACGCTTGGTTTGAAAGCTAAATTGCGATCATGATTGATCATTACAATTTCATCCCCGGGTGCAATAATAAGATTGAAAACTGTTGTATGTTTCGGTAGGTGAGGAAAGTTGGTATAAGAATAACGCGATGGTTCATCTGAATTAAAAGAAAGTTTATTTGTTCCCTTAGTACGGATGCAAACTTTAATACCGTCAAATGAAAAACCTGTGCAATAAGCATGACTAGGATAAGAATAGGTAATTGCAAAACCGAGTTTAAAATCTAAACCTGACAGATGGGATGTTTTATGCTCTTTAATGATTGATTCGAGTAAATTATGCATCACAAAAAAAGCTGATTCAGGATCAGTTAATTTTAAATTTTCAATTTTGGGTAGAATGCTCTTCCTAATAAAATCCACGTTATGATCGGATTTTGGGCCATGAAATAATAATTGGAATGTAGAATACCCGGATGTCAAATACCCAATGACAATATTATTACTTTGCTTGCTTCCTTTGCCTCTTGACGCAAAAATATGACTATCGCCCTTATCGACCGGGCTCTTACTTGCATGATATGTTCCAGCAGAGCGGCTGTAGTGTTCTTGGGTTAGGATAAGAGGCATAGTGTTTCTCAAAATGTAAATGCATAATAATAACACACTATGTATTTTTTAAAATAGACAAGTACTTTAGTAGGGGTTATTTTAAGGTTCGAGTCCGCTAAAGGTAAATAAATTACACTTTAAGTTTAGGGCGAACAGAGCTTAAGCCGCCATCCACTGCAAGCACTTGTCCGGTTACCCAACTGTTCTCCGGATTAAGAAAAAATAGAATGGCATTTGCCACATCAGATGGTTCTCCAATTCGTCCCAAAGCATGCATTGCAGTAGATGCTTTAGCAACTAATTGATTTTTAAGCAAAGAATCGGTTAACGGGGATTTAACCATCCCAGGTGCTACGACGTTTATCCGCAAATTTAAAGCGGCATAAGTTGCCGCCGCTGATAGAGCTAAGCCAACCACTCCAGCTTTGGCAGCACTAATTGCTTCGTGATTAGCAAGTCCAGTCAAGGCTGCTGCAGAGGCAATAAGCACCACAGAGCCCCCTTGAGTCATCCTCTTTCCTGCTGCACGCACAATCGCAAATGACGTAGTTAAAGAGGCATTGATGGTCTTTTGAAACTCCTCAAACTCTGTTGCATGAGCACTTTTAAGCAATAAAGAGCCTGCACAATTC
>SCSO01000487.1 GCA_004297865.1 Legionella sp. | reverse complement strand
GTTACAAAATGTCCACGCAGTATTTTGACGGCAGTAATAATTTGATGAATCCGAATTTGCCCGCTGGTATTGTCACGGTGGAATCGGTCGCCACTGACGACGGAATGGGTAACGAAACGGTCTATAGCTATACTTACAAAGATGGTGAGTTCTACTACGACAACCCATTTGACAAACAGCTCACCGGCTTTGGGTTAGTAACCAAGACCGATACTGAAGGTAATGTCACCAAGACTTACTTCCACCAAGGCAATGAGACCGCCAGTACAACCGGAGAATACGACGACCATATTTCCAAAGCCGGACGTCCCTACAGAATCGAACAGTATGACGACAGTAGCAATCTCTACTCCAAGACGATAAACAAATGGGATAGATACGACCGCGGCAGTGGAGCTTCGTTCGTAAAACTGGCACAGAGTGTTGAATTTTCTTACGACGGCGATAGCGATCACAAAGAAAAAGCCGCCAGCTATTCTTACAACAACACAACCGGTCAACTTCTGGATACGAAAGAGTGGGGCGTCGTTTCCGGCTCCAACGACGGCACTTTCAGCGATTCCGGCACGGACGATTTTACGACCAGTTACAACTACGCAACCAGCACGGCGACCAGTACTATCGACTTCCATAAAGTTTCGAGGGAGACCACGGTAGATAACGGAAGCAATAAAGTTCGCGAGCAATACACCTACTACGATGAGCTGTCGCTCGGCTCCATGGACGAAGGCAATCCGACCAAAATGGAGCAGTGGGTAAGCGGCTCGACATATATTGATATCGAGCGAGCCTACAATTCTTACGGCCTGGTCACTTCGTCTAAGGATCCTCGCGATAACACAACTACTTACAGTTACGACACCAATAATTTGTACCCGGCGACTACAACGAATCCGTTATCGCAGTCAGCCACCTACACCTACGACTACGCAACCGGGCAGGTCGAGATGGCCATCGATCCAAATGGCAATCAAACTCGCAAACTTTATGACCCCCTAGGTCGCGTCGCTTCTATTTCGCAATTTGATCCGACATTGGCACCAGGCACCCTGGCCACGACCACTGCCTATACGTACACTGACAACAATTTTCCTCGTCAAGTAAAAACCACAAATTACTTGAATTCCGCCACAACCACCGAAAGCTATACCTATTACGACGGCCTAAGCCGAGAAATAGAGACCAGAACTAAAGCGGAGGAATCAGGGAAATACGCTGTCAATGATTTCTTTTATGATAATCGAGGGCTTATGGAAAGCCAGTCTTTGCCATATTTTGCTAGCGGTACCGCATACACCGGGACTACCACTGCGCCAGCCTCCACGTTACTTACAACTTACCAGTACGACGCTTTGGGAAGAGTTGCCACAGCCTCAACTAGCGTCGGTATCACTACCAGCTCATACGATGACTGGGCAACCACTGTAACTGACGCGCTTGATAACAGTAAAATCTACACTCACGATGCCTACGGCAATCTCACTAGCGTGGTCGAGAATAATGGCGCTAGTGCGTACACCACTACTTACACATATAGCGGCAATAAAAAACTGACCAAAATCACCGATGCGGAAGCCAACGTCCGAAACTTCACTTACGATGGTCTGGGCCGAAGATTAACGGCGCAAGACCTGCATGATGCCGCTGACGGCACTTATGGCACTTGGACCTACGAATACGACTCCGCCGGCAATATCGGTACGACCACTGACCCGAAGAGCCAGGTTGTAG
>SCSO01000309.1 GCA_004297865.1 Legionella sp. | reverse complement strand
TGCGTCGTGGGAAACAGCTCGCAGGATTGAGCCAAGACGAGTTTGACTTGTTAAAACCTATTAATTTACGGGGAAAAGGTAAAAACTCTGCCTTATTGATTTTACATGGATTTTCCTCCTCCCCTGCTGTTTATCGTTATCTTATCCCGCAAATAAAAAATTATGACGCCATTGTATGTCCTATTTTACCTGGTCATGCGGAAAGTATTGAGGCTTTTTCCCAAACTACCGCCAAGGAGTGGTTGGCTACTGCTAAACAAGCTTGTGAGGAATTAACCAAAGAATATCAAAAGGTGGATGTTTTAGGTCTGTCTATGGGTGGTATCTTGGCTTGTGAGCTGAGTCATTTATTTAAATTGAACCATCTTTATCTCTTAGCTCCTGCTTTAAAATTACATATGCGCGTAGATTCTTTAATTAAATTAGGCCACGTTTTACGATTTCTCGGTTTTCATCATGTGCGCAATGGGGCTGGAAATATCCTCACCGATGAGCATGCTGAAATTGCGTATCGCAAATTGCCTATTTCTGCAGTGATGGAAATGCTTACCTTTGCTCGTGAATATCAATGGACTCCTCCGACTTGTCCAGTGGATCTTTTTTTGGGTACTCATGACGAAGTGGTGAATTCAGCTGAGGTGGAAAAACTTTTTGTGAATTTGCCGAATGTAAGTATTCATTGGTTGGAAAATTCTGCTCATGTCTTACCTTTGGATAATGATTTGATGGAAATTATTGAATGTATTAATGGGGAAAAGGAAGTGGTTTAACAGTTGTGAACCTGTAGGTTGGGTCATGACCCAACATTACCAGGTCGTGTTTGCTCAAGATCCTTATGTTGGGTCATGACCCAACCTACGGGAATTGTTTATTGTATCTTGTGAATTCCTCATAGTCATGTTGACTCCACTCACGCATATCTAATACAGAACCATTAAAGGCCATAAAATCTGCACGGGTGTCTGGTAAATTATAATAATAAATATCTGAGGCATCCGTTGCCAAACTACTTTGGTGTTTGACCGAAGAAATTTCTGCTACAGATTTATCATGAGTTTTTACGAAAGTACGGTTAGCGCGTAAATAACGGCCTTTGAAATTCGCTTTATCCCATAATTCTACTTCCAAACGATTGACCTTACCTGCTAATTGGATTTTAGCGCGTTTCTTAGCTTTTATGACTAAACGATCACTTTTAATCCAATACAAACTCAACCAACCACCACCGTCGAGCTCAAGACTTGTGAGATTGACGAAACCATTCAATTGCACTTTAGGTGTTCCGGTAAAATGGACCTCTAAACTACGACTAGACACGCCATTAATTTGTACTAAGCCACCGCCATTCACTTCCAAATGACGTAAACCGATAGTGCCATCTAAACGGGTGGTTCCGGGATTAGTGAGGTATAAATCTAACCACCGCGTATAAAGACGAGGGCCAGTAATCGTTCCTGCACCTACATAACGGACACTGGTTAAAGAATTAGTGTGAATCTCTGCGTTCACTGCTCCAAAATGCGGGAAACCCTTACCTAAGGATAAATGAAGCGTGTTATTCATCACGACGGTTTTAACCTGAATCAAGTCACGATAATCCCCTCTGAGGATGACTTGCGGTTGTTTGTAACCGGTATGCAGGCTCACATTAAAACGTCCTTGGACATCCACTTTACTAAAGGCTGAGACTTTAGGATATTGCGTACTATGATTGCTGGCGGGTTTTGTTGATGCAGCAGGTGCGCGCATACCATGATGTGCGCAACTTGCAAGTAAAAAGACCATCAAAATCCATGAATAGCTTCGCTTTAGCATAGTCAATTCCTAATTCAATCATCTCTCTACATTAGAGGAAGTTAGGGTAATGTGCAAGATTAATACCATGACTGTTTATTAAAATCAGAAATTTTGACATTGGTGGAACAAGCATCGTGATATTTATAATCCGGCGCTTTATTCACTAATGAAGTTAATGATTCATTAAAAGGAATTAACGGCGGTAAGACAATAAACACATCGACTAAAGTGCCATTTTTACAACCCAAGTAAATTTTTCCAGCATTCTGCGCACCGAAAGCTCGATAAAAGGCGTCGCGAATCGCTGTTAGTTTAACTACATCGCCGTTATGTGCCGTTAAGAATTTTCCAAACTCACTTTGATCTGCTTCATTCGTTAAACGCATTGCTAGGGAGAAATAATCATTATTCGATAACACCTGACAAGTCCCATGCTTATTCCATTCATGACGTTCTAAACAACTACCATATTGATAACTAGGCATCATTTTCTTCAAGTTATCGCTGACATCCGTAGTGAAATTTAAAGGCGAATAATCGCAGTGATTCGGTTTAGGTCTCGCTGCGCAAAAACCATAATGATCCCCGCAAGATTCTTGATTGGGCCATAAACCGTGTAAAGTCATGTGATTCGCTTGGTATGAATTTTTAGAGAGTTTTGTGCATTCAGGCTTACCTGCCTCATAACCATAGGTCTGACAAAATCCTGGTTGTAAGCTCAAAGCTAACACGTAGGAATCAGCCTTTCCCGGATTATTGTCGCATTGGCTTGTATTATGTTCCTGATAATCACTAACGCCACAATCGACACTGACCCAGCGTAGATCATGATGGCGATTAGGTAATTCGATTCTTAACCAATCAGGATTAACATGATTGATTTCCTTTACAAGATATTTTTGCTGTGGTTCAACAAACGTATTATCTGGGTTCGTTTTATTTTTTTTGGAAACATAGGCCGGACAAGATTGAGTTGCTTCGAAACTGCCGGTAACGACTACTGAAGCATTGACTTGGATTGAACAAATAAGCAAAAGCAGGGTGATGAATTTTATCATTTATGCATCCTGACCAATTTTGGTAACTTTTATTATACCTGAGCACTCAACGAAAACCAGTCTTTCACAACATAATCATCAGAAAGGAGAAAAATATGGCAGATATTCCTGCAAGCTCAGGGCTAAATTGAGTAAAAAAAGATCTTTGCCACGTCCGCCACCAAATTGCACCGAAATAGGTAGTTGTCCATGCATCATGACTGGAATAGTCATTGCAGGTAAACCCGCTTGGTTAAATAAAGAAGTAAATGGAGAGAATTCGGTATTTTTTTGTAAATAGCGATTGAACTCATCTTGGGTAGATAAAGAACCAATATATAAAGGCAGCTTCGCTAATGCAGGAGTTAAGACTAGATCGCGATGTTTGAGTAATTCATGCAGAGGTTGCAACAATTGATATAAGCGATTCTGTGCATTAATTAATTCGTAAGCTTTAATAGTTTGCCCTCGATGATAAAACTCCCAAGTGATAGGCTCTAATTCTGATAACTCTCCTTTACGTCGCAAATTCTTTTCTTGTAATTCGATGGCAGTAAACGTATTGGCAGCAATTAAAGTCAGGGTCGCTTCACCAATGCCTTGCTGATCTAATTCCAAATACACTTTATCCACTTTATGCCCAGCATCTTTTAGGACATCCTCTATTTGAGTTACCGCTGCAAGACAAGGTGCGTCGATAGGAACTGGAGCAAAAGGACCTTCTAAATTACTAATATGCAGCTTCTTTTTTTGCCTATGACCTAGTTTCCCAAAGTCTTTATTCATCAAATGTAAAAATAATTCTTTGGTATCACTGACGCTACGCGCTAAAACAAAACTCGTGGCCATTCCCGACCATTGTTCTCTTACATAAGGACCAGTAGGCATTAAACCGGTAGTTGGTTTGAAACCAAACAAACCACAACAGGCTGCGGGGATTCGAATAGATCCGCCCCCGTCGCTAGCAGTTGCCACTGGCGCAATTCCCATAGCCACCGCTGCTGCGGAACCACCTGAAGAGCCTCCTGAGGTTCGATCTAAGTCATAAGGATTACGGCAAGGGCCCAAAAAATGCGATTCGGTGACATAGGAGAGTCCTAATTCTGGAGTATTGGTTTTAGCAAAAGGAACAAAACCTAAGCCTATGAGTTGTGAAATGATATCGCTATTATGAGGAGCCGTGTATTGAGAAAAAAAACTGGAGCCTTCCGAGGTGCAAATACCTTGTAAATCGAAACCCAGATCTTTCACCAGTAAAGGCACACCATAATAAGGTTCATTACCTTGCATTTGCTTTAAACAATCATAAGCAAATTGCGGACATTCAGTGACAACTGCATTTAATTGCGAATTAACTTCCTCTAAACGCAATAAAGCGCAGTTTAAGGCCTCTTCTGCGTTGACTTGTCCGCTTTTGATTAAGGTTGCCAAAGCCTGTACATCATAGCGAATGTACTCATCCACTAACATGCCAATCTCCTAGAAAGGATTAATGGGAGGCAATGGATTACTAGCGCGCGTTTTATTGGGCTTGGTTTTACTTAAAGCAAGCACACTACGTAATAACTCATCTCCTCGCCATAAGGTTTTTTCTTCAGTGCGATACAAAACCTGAGACAAAAGATTCAATTGCTTTTTCAAATGGGCATCTCTTACCAGTTGATTTAAATCGGTTAAATTCAATAATTGGGCATCGGGCCAATACATAGTAGCCCATTTGAGTAAAGCATCACGCGCTTTTGTAGGATTACATTCTGTACAGGCTTGATTTAATTCGGCCAAGGCTTTTTTATATTGTCTTTTCCCAAAGAGGCGGGCATATTTTTGCCAGGCCCATAAGCCTAGAGTGAACAACCAAGCCAAGGCAAAAAGAATCGCACTGATCCAGGCCCAGGAGTTTTGGGTTTGCGCTACAGGAGTATTAATTTCAGTCTTTGAAGAGGAAGAATTTTTTTGCGTAGTGGAGGTTGTGGCTGCGCTTTTATTTGGCAAAACACTAGGTTTAATGTCTAAACTTCTTGGAGGTAATATTGCAAATTCTTGTTTATTTGTTTTGGTATTAAACCAAGAAATTTTTAATTCAGGAATAGTCACTTTGCCCGCTTTATTAAATAAGTAAGTCACCTTAATTTCTGAGCTGCCTACCAATTCCCCTTGAACGACTTGATTATGATCTTTGCCTTTCTCTGGGTAAACCTTAAAGGCATCATTCTCAGTAAATTTTAAACTAGGTAATAACTGTGCTGGAAGTCCTACACCTTCAATAGTTACAGTACGAGAAAGGGTACTGCCTTCTTCCATATTTTGCTCAGTATTTTCATAGGTCTCGGTTAATTTAACTTGTTGGGCAGGGAACCAATTAGCCCCTTTATAAGGTTTAGGAATAGGTTGTACTGTCAATTCAATGGTCTTATCTTGCGCTTTCACCTGTTGGGGATTCATATCATAGACTAAGGCATTAAATACCGGAGAAGTGATTTTTAAGGTACCACTTTTTTGCGGATAGATTGCATAATTTTGTTCTTCTACAATGTAATTGATATCATTCTGATTCGTTTGATAGCGCTTGGTATCGCCTAATGGAATTAAAAGGGCATCTTCGACTTCCGGACCTTGATATTCCGCATCTAGGAGTCGTTTACTGTTATAAACCTTAACGGTGTAAATGATTTGTTGATTGATATAAGGTTTATTTTCGTCAACGCTGGTCGTTAAAAAAACATCCTGATTTTGCGAAGAATCTAAATTAATAACTGGTGATTTCGCTGCAGAAGTTTCCACATTAATGGTAATAGGTGTACTTTGTTCTGAGCCCATTTTAATTGCAGGGATAGTCAAAATCCCGGATTTACGAGCACGTAAAGTCACTACCCACTGATTAACAGAAGTCGATTGCCCATTAATAATGGAATAGCTGACGTTACGTTCAGTACCTAAAATAGAAAAATCAGGTTGTAAACCCGTCAAATCAGGAACGCCCCCATTTGGAGAGTTATCTTGTCTTAAAGTCAACTGAAACGTTTCGCCCAGTGACACTTTTGAAGGATCTACCTGTACTTGAATTTCTGCCTGAGCGTAAAAGCTCAATAAACTTAATAAGATTATTGCTATTTTTTTCATTGATACCATCCACGTTCTCGTCTTAAATGATCACGTAAAAATTTCTCGCGCATTAAACCGCCCGGATCATCTGGAATAAGTTTTAACCATTGTTCTTGTGCTTGTTTCTTTTCTTCCATTGCCACTGACTGTACATCCGCCTGTTGTTTTTTACTGCCCTTATTTTCTTGATCTTGTTGCAGCTTAGGCTTCTTTTTATTTTTTGCTTCTTTGTTTTGCTGATCTTTGTTTTGTTGATCTTTGCTTTGTTGATCTTTGTTTTGCTGATCTTTGTTTTGTTGATCTTTGTTTTGCTGATCTTTGTTTTGTTGATCTTTGTTTTGTTGATCTTTGTTTTGTTGATCTTTGTTTTGCTGATCTTTGTTTTGTTGATCTTTGTTTTGCTGATCTTTGTTTTGCTGATCTTTGTTTTGCTGGCTTTGCTGATCTTTATTTTCTTGCTTTTCTTTGTCTTTCTTCAGCAAATCTTCAAGCACTTTAATATTGTGTTGAGCATCTTGATTATTAGCATTAATAGATAAGGCCTGTTTATAAGAAGCGATAGCTTGCTCATATTGCCCTAAATGTGCCAACGCGTTGCCTTGATTATAATAACCCTGCTCAGTATGGAGTCCCTTAAATAATTTCGCAGCTTGTTCGTAATCACCAGAACGATAGGCCGCGATTCCTTTCCAATCCTCACGAGTAAAAAGGTCCTTAGCTGGAGCGAATTGATTTTTTTGCATTAGGGCTTGCGCTTGTTGATCTGGAGTCGCCCACAAATCTTTCCATTGAAAAGCTTGTGTTGAAAGCGAGAAAAAAACCATTAAAACCGCGAACAATCCACGCATCATACTGCCACCCTTTGTAACCAACCCCGTTGAAATACCGGCAATAAAAATAAAAGTGCACCAATTA
>SCSO01000308.1 GCA_004297865.1 Legionella sp. | reverse complement strand
TACCCGCAAAAGTCCCTATGGGGTATGAAGCGTTGTTGCGCGTCAAAGGCTCGGAAAGCTCGCTGACTGAAGCTCGCTTTATTATCCCCTTAGCTGACCGTTATGGTTTGACTTATGCCTTAGATCGCTGCGTCATTGACCAAGTGCTTAAAAAGGTGAAAGAAGATACTTCGACTACGCCTTATATCATTAACCTTTCTGCCAGCACCTTAAATCATGAAGAAAGTATGGAGTATTTATTAAAAACCTTATCGAGTGGAAATTATCGTAATAGACTCATATTTGAATTAGATGAACACACGATTTTGAATAACTTAGATCAGGTTAAGAAAATCGCTAAACAATTTAAAGAACATGGCGTGGAGCTCGCGGTAGAGCACTATGGTCATGATTTTTCTAGCTTCGATCGGATAAAAGGTTTGCATTTACTTTATTTGAAAATTGATGGAAGTTATATTCGCGATCTCGCTAATCAGGATACGCAGTTTTATATTAATTTCTTAACTAAAGTGGCGCACACTGTGGGCATGAAAGTGGTTGCCGAGTGTTTAGAGACTGATGAGCAATTTCATCATTTGCAAACCTTCCAGGTCGACGCAGCCCAGGGTCGTTATTTAGCTCCTCCGGAAAATGCTGAAGCGGTGATTCCTGCAAAGGTTTCTGTTTAAACCCAATGTTTCATTTTTTTAAATGTAATCGTAGCCTGTATTACGACCTTTTTCGTGCCCGTGAGCGTGCCCATGCCCGTGCCCGTCTTTGAATATTGCACAATAAAAAAAACGGGCACGTTCACGAAAACCATAAACTCCCAAAACCTACAATTTGAGCGCTCAAATTTCATTTTCCGCATTTAAAAAACATCATGCTTTTTTTATAGGCAACCCAATGATAAATAAAGAATTATTTTTCCGATTTTTCTTGAAAGTTTTATGTTCATAACATAGATTATTAAATGGGAAAAACAATTTATGGGCATCTGATATGAGAATAACACTAGTTGCTACCGCAATATTAATAGCCTCCTCTTGTGCGATGGCTGATACATTGAATGACGCCGTTCAACACGGTTTGATTTCAAACCCGGACGTTCTATTCAATACCGCTAAAACCTTATCAGCGCGTCAAGGAATTGGAGTGGCCAAAGGGGGATTCTATCCTACGATTGACTTAGCAGCTGGTGCTGGTCGTGAAGAAAGCCAAAACCCTACCACCGCAGCGATTGACCTTACTCCTGGTGGTAAGAACACGCTTAACCGAGTTGAATCTAATATTGAGTTACGTCAAAAGCTTTTCGCTGGGGGTGCTGTAGTTGGTGAGTTCCAGAGAACGCGTTTCTTATGGCAAGCTCAACAATGGAAAACCCAAGGGATAGCTGAAGATTTAGCCTTAGATATCGTCAACCGATATTTAACCGTGCTCATGCATCAAAAACTCTATCAATTATCCGTTGAAAACCTCAACAGACACCGTCCAATCTTCTCCATGATCAATGATTTAAACCAATCAGGATTATCTAGAACTTCGGATCTTGACCAAGCAAAAGGTCGTTTAGCTCAAGCAGAAGCCAACAAAATCAGTGCAGAAGCTAATTTACGTGAAGCACAAATTAACTACGCCAAAGCAGTAGGTAAATGGCCAGAGCATTTAGCTTGGCCTAAATTCCCCAGAGGTCGTGAACTACCTCCTACTTTAACCAAAGCAATAGAAATCGGTCTAGATGCTCACCCAACAGTTAAATCCGCTTATGCTGACGTGAAAGAAGCTAAAGCCCAATATGCCGTTGCTCTTGCCGCTATGTATCCTAACGTTGATTTGGTGTTAAGTGCTTCTAGAAACCGCAACTTAGACGGATTAACTGGACAAAACAACGATAAAGTCGCTATGGTGCGTATGAACTATAACCTCTTCCGCGGAGGTTCAGATGACGCGCATATTCGTGAAACTGCTTACCAAGTTCAAGAAGCTTACGAAACCAAAAACAAAGCCTTAGTCGATTTAAAAGAATCCATCCGATTATCTTGGAATGCTTATAAATCTGCTGCAATCCGCCTTGGCCCACTCAGAAGACACGTTGCTTCTTCTAAACAAACCTTAGGCGCGTATGAAGAACAATTTAAATTAAACAAACGTACCCTTCTCGACTTACTCGATTCCCAAAACGAATTGTATCAAGCTGAAAATGACTACGTTCGTGGACAGTTGGATGAGATTTTCTCTCGTTACCGAATTATTAATGGTATGGGTAAACTGATTCCCTATCTGCACATGAAGCTTCCAGTCAATGTGAGTAATAATGACGTGTTCTCTTCTGCGCAGGAGCACATCTTATTGAACAAACATGACATGAATGACGTACCTTACCCAGACATTAATAAGACACCTTTACAGGTTAAACGTGATGTACCTACGTTTGAACAAGTCAAATTAACGCCTGCTAATGTCAATAACAACAGCATGCCACCAACGCAAGTACCACTAAAATCCTGGTACGTCTCTACTGGCCCCTGCAAAACCAAACAAGCAGCGCTTAATTTAGCTCATAAACTTCAAAGTCTAGGCTTTAACGCACATCCAGCCTTATTCAATGACGGATATGACGTGCTTGTAGGTCCTTATGAGTATCGTGGTCATGCAGGAAATGGTATGGCAAGATTGAAAGAAATCGCTAAAGTACCAGGACGCTTAGTAACTTTCCAAGGCGAACCGCGGATTTAACCTACTTTCCTTATGTGAAGCTTAAAGGCACGCCCAGCGTGCCTTTTTTATGCTTCAAACTTTAGAACCAGAGCTAAAAACCCCGCAAAAGCCCTTATTTTACGCGATATTTACAATTTTACCGCCCCAAAACTAGTTCAAAAATTGGCCATTGTGAAAAATATAAGACTATACTTATAGCATAACTATTATGCGGCGGGAATTCTTATGTTGATACAAGCATTGGTAGGTGTAGTTGAGCAAGTCAGTGGTGTAGTAGCACACACAAAACCTAATGGTGAAGTATCATTGGCTAAACAGGGGACCCAGATTAGAGAAGGCGACTACTTAACTCTGTTAAGTGGCGAAGCCTATATCCATATGATCGAGGGATTTCCGCAAGCGCTCTCATTAAATAAACCTTTTATAGCTGACGGTACCTCTCCCCTGCTGACTACGGCAGCTGATGGGACTTTAGTTGAAACCATAGTACAAGAAGCTCTAGCTGCAGGAATTGACCCCGCCCAAGTTCTTGCCTCTCTAGAAGCTACAGCTGCTACTGGAGCACAAACCTCTAGTGGTGGTAGAGAAATCGTAAGAGTTGACCCTAACTTTAGTTTAGGTAGAGTTGAAGCTGGCTACCCTACAGGACCATTTGGTCTAGGTGTTAATGGAGCAATTTTACAAAATTGGTTCTACGGAAAACCTGAAGAAAGCGATGTAATTGCGGTTACAAATTTCTTAAAAGTTGAAGAGGACGCTTTAAATCCCGGCAACAAAGAAGTAGGTACCGATCAACAGACTACTCGAACAGTAACTCTTGTAGGAGGCTCAGGCTTTATCCTTGACGAGCAAGGTGGAAACCTAGGTGACCTCCCTCAATTAACCTCTAATGGTAGTCCCATTCAGTATAAAATTACTGGTTTTACCGATTTAACTGCTTATATCGATGTTCCAGGGAACAACGAAGGCGAAAATCCTCCTACTCAAGAAGTGATTTTTACAGTTCATCTTGAAGCAGACGGAGTATTGACCTTTACCTTAATAGGTCAGATTGACCATCCTAACCCTGATGATAACCCCGAATTAACAGGCGATGCACAATTGATAGGGATAGATCTGTCTCCTGTCATTGCAGCCTCAGGCGCATTCCTACCTCCTGGTAGCGTCATCGTTTTTGTAGAAGATGATATGCCTATTGCAACAATTAACTTGAATGAAACTTTAGGCATTGTTTTAGATGAAAGTATAAGACCACACGCTATTACTGATACCAATGCTACCGCCGATAATATATCGATGTCGAATCCCGATCCATTCGGAGGCTCATATGGTACTCCGATAGGTGCAAGTTCAGGTTCTTTAGTTAACAAAACCGGCTCAAGCCCCGGTGGGGATAACAAAGGGGCTACAGAATTATACTCATTGAGTATTAATGGCGGGGCCGATTCCGGATTAAAAATGGTGACAGGACCATTTACGTCCACCCCTATCCTGTTATCTATGGATGGCGACAATATCGTTGGTAAAACAGCAGGCGGTACTGTGGTATTTGCAATTAAAATTGATGCACTTACCGGAGAAGTATCAGTTGCGCAATATGAAGCGATCGCTCATCCCAATCAATTTCCATTTTCTGGACCAAATCGCGATGAACCTGTAAATCTCAATGGCAAAATAAATGCAATTGTCACTGTAACCGATGGGGATAAAGACCAAGCCACTGCGCAAGTAGATATTGGTAATAAGATTATCTTTCAAGATGATGCACCAATTTTCAATAACGATCTACTAGGTGATGTAGGTGAAGCGGTACTTGACGAAACTAATTTAGTCAATAATCCTAATATGCCCCCCTCTATTTCCACCACCATTGATCTCACTAGCGTGTTCACCCCTGCAGTAGATTATGGTACTGATAAAGAAGGTGCCCTAATATATTTATTATTCTTAGATAATGCTGACCATACAGATGAAGGAGTAAATGTCCAATCAGGGCTATTTGCTCTGGACCCATCTGATACTGCTGCTGATGCTGTAGATGGTGATGGTTATGGCAAAGGTGTAGAAATTGTAATGAATGTCACTCACCAAGACACTACCGACACTGTTACAGGTACAGTTGGTACAACAACTTATTTTACAATTGTAATCGATAATTTTACCGGAGCATTAACCTTTACTCAGTTCGCACCTATTTGGCACTCTGATACTGGTAACGCAGATGATACTAGCTCATTAAATGCACTAGCTGGGTCTTTGTATGTTCTGGCACAAGCAATAGATGGAGACAGAGACAGTGCGTTCTCAGACATAATAGATATTAGTCAAGGTGTTTTCAAAATAGAAGACGATGGTCCATCTATTAATAGCGATGCTATAGCTGTGGCTGGAAATGTCGAAGAAGATGCCATGTCTACAACTGCAATTTCTCCTTATCCTGGAGATTCTTCAGAAGGTAATCAAGATTTAAGCGGTGACGATAACAGTCAAGATGAGGTCAAAGGTAACGCAGGCTCTCTCACCGACCTATTTAATTCCGGTGCTGATGCGCCTTTAACTATTCAACTATTAACCGATACTTCTGGCTTACCTAAACTTTTGTCTCACGGACAACCAGTTACTTACACTGTCTTGGGAGATACTTTAATTGCAACTGTCGAGTATAACAATGGCTCTGCAGTAATAACCACTACCGTATTCAACTTACAAGTAAATTCTGATGGTTCATGGACTTTTGATTTACAAGACCAACTCGATCATGTACCTGGTGAGGGGCAAAACTTCAAACTTCAGGTAGTAGATGGTGATCCCGTCGATTTCATCGAATTAGGTTCTTTAATTCAAGCAACCGATGCCGATGGCGACAAAGTCAGTGGATTAGCTGGTAATAAATTTATTATTACTGTAGAAGACGATGTTCCCGTTGTTAAAACTAACGCAACGGCCATTACTGCTACCGTCGAAGAAGATGGTATGTCTACAACTGAATTTTCTCCTTATCCTGCAGATTCTTCAGAAGGTAATCAAGATTTAATTGATGACAGTAATAGTCAAGATGAAGCCACAGGTGCTGCAGGTTCCCTCATCAGTTTATTTAGTGCTGGTGCTGATGAATCCTTAACCATACAATTGTTAACCAACACTGATGGCCTACCTAAACTCTTGTCTCATGGACAACCTGTTACTTACACTGTCGTGGGCGATACCCTAACAGCTAGCGTGAACGCCACCACTGTATTTACCTTAAAAGTCAATGCGGATGGTTCATGGACTTTTGATTTACAAGATCAGCTGGATCATGTACCTGGTTTGGGTCAAAACTTCAAACTTCAGGTAGAAGATGGTGATCCCGTAGATTACATCGAATTAGGTTCTTTAATTCAAGCAACCGATGCCGATGGCGACAAAGTCAGTGGACTAGCTGGTAATAAATTTATTATTACTGTAGAAGACGATGTTCCTACTGCAGAAATTATTTTAAATCCTAACAAAACCATTACGTTAGATGAGTCCCTTTTTGCTGATGTGAATGATCCCAATGCAGCGACTGATGATCATTTCCTTCCTCCTACTATTTTTGGATTTCCCATCGGCCAGGCAACTGCTAATGTAATCAGCTCTGCTGCAAACTCTGTCAATGTAGGAGCAGACGACCAAGGATCAACTTCCGTTCTTTCTTTAGTTGTTAATCAATCAGCCTCTGGTTTAAAAACCACTAATGGAACTGACATCTATTTATTCGCTGTCGATTCAGACACCGTTGTCGGTCGTGCAGGGAATAATCCTAATGGTCAAGTGATCTTACAATTTGATCTCGATCAAAATGGTAATTTAACTGTTACTCAATACGATTCTTTAAAACATCCTAGCCCAGGTAACGGTTCCAATAATACTTACGATGAACCTGTCACTTTAGGTAATGGCATCTTATCCGCCAAAGTCATCGTCACCGATGCTGATGGGGATACTGCAACTGACACCCAAGATTTAGGGGGCTTAATCTCCATTGAGGACGATGGTCCAACAGCTGACATTAAATTAATGCCCCATAGCCCTGCTCCT
>SCSO01000307.1 GCA_004297865.1 Legionella sp. | reverse complement strand
GAAAGATAAAAGGTTCGCCATCGGCACTACACATGACATCGAATTCAATCCAACGACAGCCTAAAGATAAAGCTTTTTCAAAAGAGGCAAAGGTATTTTCGGGGGCATAGGCAGAAGCACCGCGATGCCCGATGACTTTATCAACAACCATTAATTCACCTTACGATTGGAAGCCGCTTCAACTATTGCGGTCATTACTAATTCATTGCTTACCGTTAAAGGTGCAGGTGCTGCAGCCATTGCGGTGACATTCATTTCTTTGGCTTGATAAAGACGTGGTTGAGCCACGGGCGCATCACCCTCTACAAAGACTAAATTATTAATACTGTATTTTTGTTCCGGATAAGCCTTATTCATTCTGGCCATTTCTTCGTTTACTTTTTGATAGAGTTGCTCGCGAATTTTGACGCGAATCGCTTGAGTTTCATCTAGGCTAGGCTTAAATTCTACGCCACCGACTTCATATTTTGCTCCAGGAATACTCACTGACTTTGCATTTTGATAAATATCGGTGAGTGCCGCTTGATCTACTCGCGCTTGTGCTTGCACGTATAATTTTTCCAATCCCGAACTGTCTTGAGAGCGATCAAATTGCACCAAATGCCAATCGCCTTTCGCAATTTTAGTCAAACTAGTCATAATTTCATTACGTGCTTTCACCAAATCGGCGCTTTTCAAAGTGACATTCACATTCACGTCTAACAAAGCAGTTTGGGTGGAAACCCATTGTTTGGCAGACATTTGGAACATAATTTTATCAAGAACCGGCTTAGGCAAATCGTCATCAGCAAGCACAATTGGACTAAGGCTTAGTAGTGCAAGTATCGCTAAACAATTTTTCATGATACGCTCCCATTAATACCTAGAATTAAATTAGTGTATACCAGCAGACCCTAAGACACCAAATGATTATCCTTTTCGATTGATTTAATGTAAGAAAAGGTCTATAACTTCGGAAATTTTTTGCGAGAGGAGCCTTACACATGATGTCTGTAGATAATATATCCCTTAATAATCAAAATATTACAGAAGATGATTTTCTTGAGTATGCGCTGTCTCATGGCTTTGGTGATTTGCATTTTAAAGTAGATCCTGAAACCGGTATGAAAGCCATGATTGCAATTCATAGCACCAAATTAGGACCTGCCTTAGGCGGTTGCCGTTTTATTGAATATCCTAGCACTGCTGCGGCATTAAAAGATGCGATGCGTTTGGCTCGGGGGATGAGTTATAAAGCAGCCTCTGTAAATCTACCTTTAGGTGGTGGAAAATCCGTCATTATCAAACCTAAAGGATCTTTTGATCGCGCAGGCTATATGCACCAATTCGGCAAATTTATTAACGAACTCAATGGTCGTTACATCACTGCTTTAGATAGCGGAACTTTGCTAAGTGATATGGACATTATTGCTGAACACACAGATTACGTAGCCAGTCTATCTAAATACAATGGCGATCCCTCCCCGTCTACAGCAAGAGGAGTATTCCGTGGCATAGAAGCTGCGGTGGCTTTTAAATTAGGTAAAGACAGTATGAAAGGTATTCATGTTGCCATTCAAGGTTTAGGGCATGTAGGCTACGCCCTCGCTAAACATCTTTATGAAGCAGGTGCACAATTAACAGTTGCCGATATTTCTGCCGAAGCCGTAGAAAATGCAGCGAAAGAATTTGGTGCGAAGGTGGTAGGCACCGATGAAATTCACAAAGTACCTTGTGATGTTTTTGCTCCCTGTGCTTTAGGAGCCATTATCAATGACATCAGTATTGCGCAATTACAGACCTCTATTATTGCTGGTGCAGCTAACAACCAATTAGCACATAGTTTTCATGGTAAGACTTTACACGAAAAAGGCATTTTATATGCTGCAGATTATGTCATTAATGCCGGTGGTTTAATTTTTGCTGCTAGCAAATATTTACACACCCCCGAAGAGAAAGTAAAAGAACAAATCGATGGCATTTCTACTTCTTTAACCGAAATATTTAAACGTTCTGCTAAAGATAATTTACCTGCCAGTGAAATCGCGGACACTCTTGCCCAAGAAAAATTAGCTTAACGGTTAGCATATGAAACATCTCACACTAACACCTGAATTATATCGCTACATGCTCGATAAATCTTTGCGTGAACACCCGAGTCTGAAAGGCTTGCGCCAAGAGACCGCCCAAATGGAGCTCGCTAATATGCAAGTGGCTCCAGAACAAGCGCAATTTATGCAATTTTTATTAAGAGTCCTTAGAGCGAAAAATGTTTTAGAACTAGGAACTTTCACAGGCTATAGCGCCTTAGCAATGGCCTTAGCCTTACCTGATGATGGTCAGCTCATCACCCTCGACGTAAGTGAAGAATGGACGAGTAAAGCCTTTCCTTTTTGGGA
>SCSO01000306.1 GCA_004297865.1 Legionella sp. | reverse complement strand
TCAGATTCCAAGGAAAAATCCCGATGATGATATAAACCCAAATCATGCCCCAAGGTGCATTATGCGCGATTCCATATTTATCACCAGTCCAGCCCGGAATGAGAAAACGCTGAAAGTGTTCCCCGACAATAAAATAATTTAAAAAGCCCGGCGTGCGTTGTTCTACTAAAAAGTACCAGGGGAAGGCAATAAGAGCGATGAGAATTAAACCCTGAATCCATGGAAGACGACGCCAAATCTTAGCCCAATACCCATGCTGTAATACCCAAGTAAATAAAGGTAGCCCTACCAAAACAAGGATAATAGGTCCTTTCGCTAATAACCCTAGTCCCAAACTAATAAAAAACAAATAAGCAGCCAATATATTTTTCTCAACACTGGCACGCCAAAAGCTTATCATCGCTAAAGTATTACAAAATAAAAGCGCCGGATCGGTCATCACCGTTCCCGCATCGAGAAAAAAATATAACGACCCAGAGAGAATTAAGACTGCAGCCATCGCAATGATCGCGTTGCTGTGTTTTTTAGCAAAATCCCAAATCAACCACAATATACCAATAGATAATAATAATCCCGGTAAACGCACTGCAAATTCATTCACTCCAAAACATTTCATAGAAAAAGCAGATAACCAAGTCGATAAAGGTGGTTTAGCCCAAAAAGGAATTCCATATTCCAAATGCAAAACCAACCAATCGCCAGTTTCTAACATTTTGCGGGCAATTTCCCCATAACGCGATTCTGTCGAATCATTGAGAGGAATGAAAATCATAGAAATAATGCGCGCAAAGAGTAAAAAAAGTAAAATCAAAAAAGCCTGTTTAAAAAACCTTTCTTGCTCAGATTTTAGGTCCCTTATTTTTGGTTCCATCTGTCATAATCCTTGACTCAAAATAACGTGCCTGCGAAGTGTACGATTTTTTTGATATATGAGCGACACTTTAAGAAAAGTTTTAACTGTTTGTATTTTATTAGGTTTTATTTTTTTTAAAACTGTTTAAAGAAACTACATGACGAGAGCAAAAGTTTGGTTTACACTGAGGCCAGTAAGTTTGTCTTACTGCATTATTTTTGGATTTATGGAGATTGACATGACGTTTATTTTAAAAGGAAAATCACAATTAGCAGATAACCAAACAGAAGGTTTTCAAAATGCTATCAAAGTATATCTAAAGTCAAACGATAAGACCGTAGATACTATACCTGAACCTAGAAAGGCAGAAATTAAGCTTTTACAAGCCGTTACCAAAGCGATAGAAAATGACAAATCTCTAGACGCAAAACAAACATCAAAAATTCTTTATGGTATTATGTTCTTGATTCAAAAAGACATGAATTTTAGCGGTTCTCTTTGTAAAAGTTTGAACATTGCAATGGGCACAACCACTGAGAAACCCAATCCTCAACAAATTCTAGAATGTCATCAAGCTGCTAATGAATTTTTAAACCGAATTTATATAGAAAAAGATGTAAGTCGCGGCTTTCAAAAAACTCACATGCTTGATGGTATAGATAAAAAACGTCTAGACAGCATCTTGAAGTTAAGTCAACAATTAGAATGTGAAGCCTCTATTAATGCAACCAATGCAACAAAAGCTCTTGGAAACCTAGGTAAAGAAGCTAATGGAAATGCATTTCGTTTTGTAAAACCTTTAGAGGAAAATATCGACACGAAATTACTTAAAGAGAAGTTTACCGACTGGCCCAAATTGAAAGAAGTGTTGGGTGAAAGTATCAATCAGGAAGTATCCGCTCGCTCATCTGGTGAAAAAAATATTTCCGGATTACAACCACAGAGAGCTTTTCAAGCTTCTTTCCTAGTCAAGGTTCAAAATGCTTTAAAGCCTGAAGAGAAAATAAAATACCACGCACTTTCTGATGATGAAAAAAAGGCATTAAAACTTAAAGATGAGGAAAAAAAGGCATTCGAGTATACTAATGCAGAAAAAATAGCATTAGAACTAAGTGATGAAGAAAGAATGGCTTTATTAGTAGGCGTTATGTATATCGTTCGTGGTCAAATCGCTATGGTCGATTACAAAAAACCTC
>SCSO01000305.1 GCA_004297865.1 Legionella sp. | reverse complement strand
GACCCAGGTCGCACCACTGGCACAATTTAATAATGCATTAAGTAAAGGCCAATCGGATACTGCATCACTGCCATCAAGCATACCTTCTGTTTCCCTATTTGGACTCGCTACGGAACCTGAATCCAAATGATCGCGACCAATGACTATAGGTGCTTTTAATTCTTTATTTTTAACCATTTCATTAAAAGCTAAGGCCAAGCGAGCTCGATCATTTAAGCCTACCCAACAAATACGTGCGGGCAACCCTTGAAAGGCGATTTTTTCTCTAGCCATGTCTAACCAATGATGCAGATGCTTATTGTCTGGAATGAGTTTTTTGACCATGGCATCTGTAGCATAGATGTCTTCAGGATCACCGGATAAGGCTACCCATCGAAAAGGACCTATGCCTTCACAAAATAAAGGCCGTATGTAGGCAGGGACAAAGCCCTCAAAAGCAAAAGCATTTTTTTCACCCGCTTCATAAGCCATTTGTCTAATGTTATTACCATAATCAAAAACCGGAATGCCTTGTTGTTGAAATTCCAACATGGCTTGCACTTGAGTGGCCATGGATTCTTTAGCCGATTCCACTACTTTTGCTGGAGCCGAAATTCGCATGTTGGCCGCTTGCTCTAAAGACCAACCCACAGGCAGATAACCATTTAAAGGATCATGAGCACTGGTCTGATCGGTAACTAACGCGGGTTTTGCTCCTCTTTTAACTAATTCAGGATAAATTTCCGCTGCATTGCCTAAGATAGCGACGGAAATAGGTTGTTTTTGCTGACAGGATTCTTCTATCCAAGCTAAGGCTTCATCTAAATCTTTAGTGTATTTATCTAAGTACCGGGTTTGCAGGCGCTTTTGAATTCGTGTTTCATCGCATTCGACCGCTAGCACACTGGCTCCAGCCATGGTTCCTGCTAAGGTTTGTGCACCACCCATGCCACCTAAACCTGCTGTTAAAATCCAACGTCCACTTAAATCACCTTGATAATGTTTATTTGCAGCCGCTATAAAGGTCTCGTAAGTACCTTGGACTATGCCCTGCGAGCCTATATAAATCCAACTACCTGCTGTCATTTGACCATACATCATCAGGCCTTTTTTATCTAACTCATTAAAATGTTCCCAATTAGCCCAGTGGGGAACTAAATTGGAATTAGCAATGAGTACTCGGGGAGCATCTTCATGGGTAGTAAATACTCCTACTGGTTTCCCTGATTGAATTAATAAAGTTTGATCATCATCCAGGACTTTAAGTACTTCCACAATTTTATCAAAACACTCCCAATTTCTTGCCGCTTTTCCTAAACCACCATAAACAATCAATGAATCTGGATTCTCAGCGACTTGCGGATCTAAGTTGTTAGACAACATACGTAATGCAGCTTCAGTGAGCCAACTTTTGGCGCTTTTAGTAGACCCTTTCGCGGCAGTTATTATTCGTTTTGATTTCACAGATTCTCCAGAGTAAACAACAATGTTGCTATCATACACTAGGCCGCATTTCCCGTGAATAAGCATCCTCGTTATGCTCGTATGTACTACTAAAATTTACTATGTTATACTCCGCCAACATTCCACCAAAGAGAACAAATAAAGTGCAGCATTATAGTGAGAAACACCCCAAATCTCTGCGTATCTTCTTTGCCACAGAAATGTGGGAACGTTATGGTTTTTATGTTGTCCAATCCTTATTAGCACTTTATTTAGCCATGCATTTCCAATGGCCTGATAAACAAATTTATGCTCTAGTCGGCTCCTTTACTGCATTAACCTACCTTTCTCCCTTAATTGGTGGATGGATAGCCGATAAGCTCATTGGGCAAAAACGTGCGGTTCTATTAGGCGCTGTAGTTTTATTTTTAAGTTATTGCCTACTGTCTTGGATTGATTCGGACCTTGCCCTCACCTCTTCGCTAGCAGGTATTGCGGTGGGTACTGGACTCTTAAAGCCCAATATTTCTTCGCTTTTGGGTAATGAATATCCTGTAGGCTCACAAAAACGGGAAAGTGGTTTTACTATTTTCTATATGGGAATAACTACCGGGATTATTTTAGGAACCACTCTACCAAGCTATTTAAGCTTGCAATTTGGCTGGTCTGCTTCTTTTGTTAGTGCCGCCATAGGGATGGTCATTGCCTTTATGGTGTTTTTGTTCGGGATCTATCATTATCGTATACAGGATTACAATCCTTTTACTTTTAAAATTGAAAACATTATCTTAGCTTCCGTTTTAATGACTGGGCTTTGGGGATTATCTTTTTACATATTAAGTTATCCTAAATTAGCTAATCTGATGTTTGGCTTTGTTGTCTTCATTTCCGCCTCCTATATCTTATATTCAGTGAATAGAGAAACCACTAAACAATCGCGTCAAACCTTGGTGATAGGACTTCTTTGTATTATTTCAGTCATGTTCTGGGCCTTTTACTTCCAAATGTTTATGTCCTTAACACTCTTTATTGCACGTGTGGTAGAACCTACTCTATTCGGTATTAATTTCCCACCTCCTTATTACATCACCATTCAAAGTATTGGCATGTTGGCTATTGGCTTTTTCCTTGCGAAAAAGCACAAGCCCATGACTTTAATTGAACGTGGTCTTAGCACGGGCAAAAAATTCTTACTGGCTATGTTATTTATGACTTTGGCTTATTTGATCATTGTGCTGGTTAGTAGCTTTATTGAGCGCTCTGAGCTTCTCTCACCTCTATTAATTATCCCAGCTTATTTGATGATTTCTTTAGCTGAGTTATTACTTTCTCCTGTCGGTTTGGCAGCGATTACGGTTTTAGCTTGCAAAAATAAAGTCAGTACTATGATGGGAATCTTCTTTGTTTCTTTAGGTATTGGTGGCTTTTTATCAGGTAAATTAGCTTCACTGACTGCGATTCCTCATGGAGAGACGGATATTTTGCTATTGAAAAATCTTTATGCCAGTGCCTTTACTCAGCAATTGGGTATTTTATTTATTGCAACTTTCAGTTGTTTAATTTTATATGCGGTGATTAAGTTTTTGTTAACGCATATTGAGGAATGAGTTAGGGTTTTTCGTGAATGGGCTCATGACGAGCCCGTTTATGTAGATTGGTCGTGAACTAGTAATATCCTGTATTAGACGAAGTCGTAATACAGGATACGTCTCTTTTTTATTAACTAATTTAACTCAACAGCTGGATTTGCCGCACTGTCCGCTACAACCCCATCTGCTGGTTGGAACCACACATTCCTATTAACTGAAGCCGCTGATGAAGTAGCTGCAGTAGGTAAAGGGGTAATATCCCAACATCTTTTAGAACGTTTCTGAAGCTCCTGCACTCTAGCCTCTTCCAATCGAGCAAAACCCGCTTTCAATTCTGGGAAAAGTTTTTGGTAAAGGAAACTTCCATCTACTTCTATGGAGTGCTCTTCTAGTTCAACTTCAGGTTCTGTTGAAGAGTAATCCGAATCCGGCATTGATTTGTTCATCGCTGCCTCAGGAACATGAGAACCATATGCTCTGCGCCCATAACCTTCGGTTGCGGTTTTATCACCTAACTGTTGTAGATAGTCCACTACTTTCGCGGCATTCGTTGCATCCATATCCTCAAATCTGAAGACCATTCGTGAAGTATCATTTCCTACTCTCATCGAGCATTTACCTTGCTTACCTAAACTGGCCGCAGCGGCAGCAAGCAGGGTTCCCTCTATGACATCACAATCTTTTGAACTTATTCGATACTTTTGATTAAGTAAGTCCTCCACTTCATTTTGGAATTTTTGAATGGCAAGCACTGATTCAGTTCGATTGTATTTAGTGAATAACGCAACCCCTTCATTGACCATTTTTAAAGCAGTATTGAGCTCCTCATTTTTAGTCACTTTTGTAAATAATTCATGATGGTGTGATTTAATGATTGTTGTGTAAATTTGGGGGTGAATATTTAATTGATCAAGACAACCTTTCACCGTTATTAGCGCATACAATAAAGCACGATTCGATGGAAGCTTTTCTTTAATTAGCAAATCAATGGCATCCTGGGTATATTTCCTAAGAGTACTAATTGCGTTGGCTTCTAAAATAGGTTTGGATTTATTTTGATACTGCGTAATGATTGGGGAATTGCTTGCTTTTAATGCGTTATAAAAGGACGTAAATGCCGGAATAAAGTTATTTAATAAGACGCTTTCATCTTTAAAAACAAGTGGCGAGTTAATCTTATAGTCTGCTTCATCCATTCCAAATAAAGCTAAAACTTTTCTTAACTCCGTTAGCGAAAATGCTGGAAGATTAAATTCTATTTGACTGCCCGAATCCCGTCTATAAGATGACAGATCAAAACCTGGTCTTGAGTTATCATACTCTCTAGGTGCTACTTCTACTTGCACCATACGATAAGTGAGATCGTTTACTATACCCGATTCCCAGCTGATATTATCTTGGATTAATAATTCATGTAATTTTCTTTGAAATTCAGTTTTCATACACTCTCCTTGTTGTTATTAGAAATGAAAACCGTGCCAGTCTATAAGTAAAACTAATGTGAGGCAACTGTCTGCAAAAGGGAGATCTTATTGCTAGCTCTATCTATTTTCTCCTATTCCTGCTATTCTCCGCAGCTTTTTGATGGAAGATTTACTACCCATGACTCAAAATCCCTTGCTTACTAAGTTATTAAACGCTTTAGATGACATTCAAGCTGCGGACATCAAAGTCATTGATGTTCGACCGCAAACCCAAATCACCGACTACATGGTGATTGCCTCTGGACGCGCTTCTCGGCACGTTAAAGCCGTGGCTGCAAAAGTAATGGAAGATATGAAAGCCGCAGGAGTCCCTGCCATTAGCTGTACTGGTTTGGAGAGTGGCGATTGGGTATTAGTGGACTTTGGTGATTTCATATTACACGTCATGCTACCCGATAGCCGCCAATTCTATAATTTAGAAGGATTATGGGAAGAACACCATTAACAGAGCATTCAAATGCTAAAAATCACCATTATTACCTTGGGCAATAAAATGCCGGATTGGGTTGTCCAGGGATCGCAAGACTATGCTAAACGCTTTACCGACGGAATCCAACTCAAACTTGTCGAAATTCCTCTTCTGCGTCGAAGCAAATCCTCAGATTTACCCCGTATTATGGAAAAAGAAGCCACGCTCATTAAAGAAGCTATCCCACAAGGTGCGCGACTTATTGCTCTAGCCATAAATGGAAAAACCTTCAGCAGCGAGGAGTTAGCTGCGAAAATAGACCAATTACAACAGATTTCTAGTCATTTTTGTTTTATTATTGGTGGGCCAGAGGGCCTAGCTACCGAAACCCTACAGCTATGTGATGAGCAATGGTCTCTATCTAAATTAACCCTACCACATCCACTAGTACGCATCGTCTTATTAGAAACCTTATACCGTGCTTGGTGCATCATTCATAATCATCCTTATCATAAATGATTTTGAGCATGGTAAAAGACTTCTTTTTAAGTTAGAATTTTTTGCAAAAACATCTAAAGAAATAATATGTAATGGGTCGATATCAGCCGTATAAAAATTACCGAGTAGAATCACAAGATCAACACTTCAGACTCAATTTGCTGATGGCCATGATTATTATCATGTCTTTGATCCTAATTTTGCGCTTAGCCTTTTTGCAAATCTCTGAATTTAAACGCTACGAAACCCTCTCATTGAAAAACCAAATGAGCATTATCCCCATCGCTCCACCACGCGGGGTCATTTTGGATAGAAATGGGGTTTTATTGGCGGAAAACATTCCCGTTTACGTATTGGAAATCATCCCTGAGCACGTCAAAGACATGCAAAAAACCCTGGAGCAATTACAGAAGTTGATTCCGTCCATTAGTGATGACGATATAGACAGCTTTAAGAAGGTTAGATCGCAAAACCGTTCCTTCATGCCTATACCTATTAAACTTAAGCTAACCCAAGAAGAAGTCGCTACTTTTGCTATTAATCAATATCACTTTCCTGGGGTTAGCATTAAAGCCCGCTCCATGCGCCATTACCCCTTAGGGGAAATGACAGCACACGCCTTAGGCTATGTAGGTCGCATCAATATCGATGAATTAAAACATGTGGATCCAACGAATTACCGGGCCACCAACTTTATTGGTAAATCAGGAATAGAAAAATATTACGAAAATATCTTGCATGGTACTGTCGGTTATCAAATGACCGAAACCGACGTGAGCGGACGTACTATTCGGGTTATCAATAAACTACACCCACATTCAGGCACAAAATTATATTTAAGTTTAGATGTTCGGCTGCAAGAAGCAGCTTATCTGGCATTAAAAGACAAACGCGGTGCGGCAGTGGTGATTGATTCCCGTAATGGCGAAATCTTAGCAATGGTCAGTTCACCCAGTTTTGATCCTAATATTTTTGTGGGTGGCGTCAGTAAAGCGGACTACAAAATTTTATCCAATGCCCTACAAAGACCATTATTTAATCGTGCTGTAAGAGGCGTCTACCCTCCAGCGTCCACTATCAAACCCTTCGTGGTCCTAGCAGGTCTAGATAAAGGCTTTATTAATCCCTCCTTCCAAATTTATGATCCAGGTAAATATAAATTACCTACAGCAAGACATGTGTATAGAGACTGGAACTGGAAAAAGGGTGGTCATGGAATGATTAATTTCAAACGCGCCATTACGGTGTCCTGTGATACCTTCTTTTACCAATTAGGTAACAAAATGGGAATAACCAATATTGAGTCGATGTTAACTCAATTCGGGCTTGGATCCCTTTCTAAAGTGGATTTACAAGAAGAAGCTGCTGGTTTAGTCCCTAGCATTAATTGGAAACGTAATGTTAAAGGTGTGGCTTGGTATCCTGGCGATACTTTAATCTCAGCGATTGGTCAAGGGTTTATGCTCGCTACCCCGCTACAAATGGCCAATGCCACGGCGTCGATGAGCCAACATGGAAAACGGTATCGCCCGCATTTACTAGTGAAAACTGTGAATAGCGATAATGAAAGAGTGAAGCTTTATCAACCTCTGGAAGAAGCGCCTATTAAGTTAAATGACGAAGCCAATTGGGAGTTAGTCGCTGATGCCATGCATAGTGTATTAACGAGTAATGAAGGAACTGGCTATCGCTTTGGACGTAATCCTCCTTATCCTGTTGCAGGAAAAACTGGGACTGCACAAGTCTTTAGTGGCAGACAATATGAGCGCACACGGTATGAAGATATTCCCGAAGCCTTGCGCGACAATTCGCTTTTTATTGCATTTACCCCAGTGGAAAATCCGGAAATTGCTATCGCAGTCGTTGTAGAAAATGACGTGATCGCATCCATGGTTGCACGAAAAATACTGGATGCTTATTATCAATTTTATCCTCACGAAGTGACCACATGAATAGACACCAAAGTAAACCTGTTTATCGTTTCACCGTAAAGGCGCTGCACTTAGATTATCCTTTATTGGGCTTGTTGTTTGCCATGATTACCCTAGGTCTCCTGATTTTATACAGTGCCTCAAATGCCAATATGGGTATGATCTTACGTCAATCCTTGCGACTTATTTTCGCAACCCTAATTATGGTGGTTTTAGGATTTATTCCTCCACACAAATACAAAATATGGACTCCCTGGATTTATAGTGTGGGTTTGGGCTTACTGATAGCGGTTATGTTGATGGGAAAAATTGGTAAAGGGGCACAACGTTGGTTAGAGCTAGGCTTATTCCGCTTTCAGCCTTCAGAAATTATGAAACTCGCCGTTCCCATGATGACGGCTTGGTTTTTTGATAGGCAGGCACAGCCCAGTAGTTTGAAGTCGCTGGGAATTGCTGGATTAATCATTTTCATCCCGGCGTTGTTGATTGCGAAGCAGCCGGATTTAGGAACAGCAATCATGGTAGCTGCAGCCGGATTATGTGTGGTCTTTTTAGCAGGGATTAGTTTTAAAATTATTTTATTACTTGCTGTTTTATTAGGTTCAACCGGTCCTGTCGTTTGGCATTTTATGCATGACTATCAAAAACAGCGAATCTACACCCTCCTTGATCCAGAGCAAGATCCATTAGGGGCGGGATATCATATTATTCAATCTAAAATAGCGATAGGCTCTGGTGGGATTATTGGTAAAGGGTGGCTCGAAGGAAGTCAATCACATCTTAATTTCTTACCTGAACACGCGACGGATTTTATTTTCGCAGTGAGTGGTGAGGAGTTTGGCTTTGCCGGTGGCTTTGCCATTATTGCGCTGATTGTTCTTATTTCTTTACGTAGTTTAACCATTGCCTCGAATGCACAGACTACTTTTACCCGTTTGCTTGCTGCCAGTTTAGCGATGACCTTCTTTTTGTCGGGTTTTGTGAATATCGGGATGGTGATGGGGATTATCCCGGTGGTGGGCATTCCCCTTCCTTTGGTGAGTTATGGAGGAACCGCGATGGTGACCTTCTTGGCGAGTTTTGGGATTTTAATGTCGATTAGTTCGCATCGGATTTTGTTCAATAGTTTGAATTGATCTTTGCCATTCCCGCGCGGGCGGAAATGGCAAACGTTACACTTTATCTTTACTATTCCCAATAAGCGTAAAACTTTTTCGATGAATAGGGGTGGGCCCTAAACGCTTTAAAGCCTCACGATGCGCAACCGTCGCATACCCTTTATGCCCAGAAAAACCATATCCAGGATATATCTTATCGAACTCATCCATTTCCGCATCGCGCAACACCTTAGCTAAAATAGACGCAGCACTGATCTCCACTATCAAACTATCCCCTTGCACAATAGCCTCACAAGGAATGGCTAGACGGGGAATAAACAAACCATCCACCATCACCTTATCAGGTCTTATAGGCAAAGCCTCCACTGCTCTTTGCATAGCCAACAAAGTGGCATGATGGATATTGATAGTATCAATCTCTTCAACCTCAGCCCGACCATAGGCATAAGCTAAGGCAGATTCTTTGATTTGTTGAGCCAATAACTCTCTTTTTTTTGGGCTTAACTTTTTAGAATCGGCAAGCCCAGGAATTGGTTCTTTTAAAATGACCGCCGCAGTCACCACCGCTCCAGCCAAAGGCCCCCGCCCCACCTCATCAACCCCAGCAATTAGGGTAGCTCCATTGTTTGTCATATTATTATTCCCTAGTCATGTGGGGCAGATAATACTCCTATAAAATTGATTTATCATCCAGGAAATGCGATCATACGTACAAATAATCAACAAATGATCCCAATGAGTAAAATTCGATGCGCCGTCATTGGCGTTGGCTATCTTGGCCGTTTCCATGCACAAAAATACGCAGCCCTCCCCAATGTCGAACTAGTGGGGGTCTGTGATGTAAATCCTGAGGTTTCTCAAGCAGTTGCCCAAGAATTACAAGTCAAAGCATATACTGATTTTCACCAATTATTCGGTCTAGTCGATGCAGTAAGTATCGCAGCGACCACCCATAAACATTATGAAATTGCCAAAGTCTGCTTGGAAAATGGCTTACATGTGCTGATAGAAAAGCCCATAACCGAAACGGTAGCCCAAGCGGAAGAATTAATCCAAATTGCACGAGAACAACAGGTCAAATTGCAAGTGGGTCATCTAGAACGTTTCAATGCAGCACGAATTGCTTTAGATCCCTATTTAACTCAACCCTTATTCATTGAATCCGAACGCTTAGCTCCTTTTAATCCCCGCGGCGCTGATGTGAATGTGATTTTAGATCTCATGATCCATGATATTGATATCATCCAAAACATGGTCAAAAGCCCTATTGTGTCTATAGAGGCTCAAGGAACTCCCGTATTAACTCAAGCCATCGATATCGCGAATGCGCGTATTAGCTTTGCGAATCATTGTGTGGCAAACGTCACAGCTAGCCGTATTAGTTTCAAAATGGAACGTAAAACACGTATCTTCCAAAAAGACACTTACCTTTCCATCGATTATCAAAATAAAACCTTCGCTGTTTTTCAAAAAGGCCAAGGCGAGCTTTTCCCTGGAATACCTGATATCACCAGTGAGCAAATGGTCTTTGAAAAAGGTGACGCCTTATTTGAAGAAATTAAAGCGTTCGTTCATTGCATTGAACACAATACCTCACCATTAGTAACAGGCGAGGAAGGACGTGATGCCCTAGAAACTGCCCAAAAAATCACTGCAGTCATTAATCAAAATCTTTTGGAACGTTATGCACAAAGCTAAGCATGTGGTCATCATCGCTGGAGAGGAGTCTGGGGATGCTCATGCTGCAGACTTGATTAAGCAACTAAAAGCGGTGTATCCGGATATTCGCATCAGTGGAATTGGTGGTAAGCATATGGAAAAGGCTGGGGCTGAAATGATCTCCGATTTAGCCAAATATGGAGTCACTGGCGCTTCTGAAGTATTGCGTTTGTTTAAAACGATTAAGGATGCCTTTAAACGCATTAAAGAACATCTACTACAACAGCGTCCTGATTTATTGATTTTGGTGGACTATCCTGGTTTCAATTTGCGCTTAGCCAAATACGCAAAAGAAAAATTGGGATTAAAAATTCTTTATTATATCAGCCCGCAAATTTGGGCATGGAAACCAAAACGTATTCACCTCATTAAAAAGACTGTCGATAGAATGGCAGTTATCTTACCCTTCGAAAAATACATTTACGAAAAAGCCGGTGTACCGGTTAGTTTTGTAGGTCATCCTCTAATTGAAAAGATTCCTGCTAACCCTGACATACAAACGTATAGAAACAATTTAAATCTGGATCCGCAGGCTAAAATCATCGCCCTACTTCCTGGAAGTCGTAATAATGAAATCCAAAAGCATATGCCAGTACTGCGTGATACAGCTATATTACAAAATCAATTGAACCCAGAACTTCAGTTTGTTATCCCCATTGCTGGGACTATTAATCCAGAACAGATTAAAGCCTATTTTAAGGATCTAAATCTCCCAATTACCTTTATTCAAGGGAAGGCGTTAGATTGTATGATAGCGGCTGATTTTGTCATTGTAGCTTCAGGTACTGCCTCTCTAGAATGTGCATTGCTAGAAAAACCAATGTGTATTATTTATAAGTCTTCTCTCTTAACCTATTACTTAGCAATGAAATTTATAAATATTCGTTATTTAGGTTTGTGTAACTTGTTATTAGATAAACTTTGGATTCCAGAATTTTTGCAATACGATTGTAATGCAGAAGAGTTATCGCGATATCTTACTGATTTTTATAATGATCCGGAGCAACCTGCCAAAATGAAGAGTGGATTGAAGAATTTAAAAGATTTATTGTCTACAAAAGACATTGACTGCTCCCTATTTGGATTGGTTGAGAAGGAACTATCCGAAATTAGTGCTTAGTTTTAGTTAGAAATTCTAGATTATCATTTAGGCTTCATGTACAATAAATCCTGCTTTCATTTCTATGTGCAAGCAAATTGGACTGTATGATTTAATTAATAATAAGGAAGTTAAGATGAATGTCATTGAAACACAAGCGACAACTCAAACCACCAAACAAGAACAAGGTTTACAAGATTTAGTATATAGTTTGGTCACCCGCTTTCTTGCAGAAAATAAAACAAAATCCATAGACGATCTTTATGACATGATTTTGTCAGAAGTTGAGCCTCCTTTATTACAAGCTGTTATGGAAAAACGTCGTGGCAATCAGCTACAAGCTGCTAAAATGTTAGGTATCAGCCGCGGAACTATCAGAAAGAAATTACAAAGATACTTTGGTACTAAGTACTTCCGTTTGACCGACGAATAACACCGATTTGATTAATGACGAAAAGGCCCTTATGGGCCTTTTTTTATAGGGTTTTCTCAATGTAGAGTAGCCTGTATTAGACGAAGTAGTTGTAGGTTGGGTCGTGACCCAACAAAAAAATCTTGAGGGAAGTGAATGGTTATGTTGGGTCACGACCCAACCTACATTTAAAGACCCTCATCCACCTTTCTACCTACCACACTTGAAACATTGTCCCTTTGCTTTTTTAGACGACTCATTGACGTTTAGCTTTCATTTTACACTTCCTTGAGTTATAAGATTATCCGTGAGCGACAAAATACCCGCTGTTTCCCCCTAAATTAAAGCTTTCCTTTTTTTTATGAACCCCGTGACATTCTGCATAAATACTTAACATAAAGCTTTATAAATATGCTCAATTAGTGTAAAATACCTTTAGTTTTGTGCTGGACGTGACTAATAATTCCTGTTTTGAGTATTGGATGTACCACTTCCCTTATTTTGTGAACAGGCAGATTTAGCCTTTGTTCATATTATTAAGGATCCACTAAGTGTCTAAAACTAATATAAAAAACAATTACTTAAATGACTTATTAGCAAACCTCATTAGCACCTATGAGACGGAAATCAATTATCAACCTGTGGAAATTACCCTTGATAAAAATCAATTTTCAATGGATGACATCCAGACACTCCAAACCTTCCTCAATCAAGAAAGAAAACGACTATTTCTCTTTACTATTATTCCTGAAGATAAGGCATTTAACCAAAGATTAGCCCTTTATGCTCGT
>SCSO01000304.1 GCA_004297865.1 Legionella sp. | reverse complement strand
TACAAAAGCCAGCAGAGATCATCGATTGTGGTAATTCAGGTACTAGTATTCGCCTTTTAGCGGGCTTATTAGCTGCGCAAGCTTTTGATAGCGAATTAACTGGGGATGAAAGCCTTTTAAAAAGACCCATGCTGCGTATAGCTAAACCTTTAGCGGCCATGGGTGCTGCTATTAATACTGTTGAAGGTAAACCGCCTATCCGTATTAAAGGAGGGCAACAATTACAAGGCATTGATTATGAAATGCCTGAGGTGAGTGCCCAAGTAAAATCCTGTATTTTATTAGCCGGTCTCTATGCTAAAGGTGAAACTTCCGTAATAGAAAAAGGAGTTAGCCGGAATCATACCGAGCTTATGTTAAAAAGTTTTGGTTATCCAGTTGCGCAGACAGACCACACTGTCACTGTGGATTCTCTCGGCGAGTGTAAGGGCACCACATTGACTATACCGGGTGATATCTCTTCGGCCGCCTTTTTTATAGTTGCAGCCACTATTATTCCCAACTCCAATATCATTATTCGCGGAGTGGGGGTTAATCCAACACGTACAGGTGTAATTCAAATCTTATTACAAATGGGCGCTAATATTACGCTGATAAACCAAAGACGAAGCGGGGAAGAGCTAGTTGCCGATATACAGGTTCAGCATGCTCCTTTGCATGGCATTGAAATTCCTCTAGAATATGTTCCTCTTGCTATTGATGAGTTTCCCATTTTATTTATCGCAGCAGCTTGTGCTAAGGGAAAAACCATTTTACATGGAGCTAAGGAATTGCGTGTTAAAGAAAGCGACCGTATTGGTGTTATGGCGGACGGTTTAACGCGTTTAGGTATAGAAAATATCTGTTATGATGATGGCATTATGATCGACGGCGGAACTTTACTCGGCGGCGAAGTGGAAAGTGGCGGCGATCATCGCATCGCCATGTCCTTTGCCATCGCTGGTGCTGTAGCTAAAGATCCGGTCAAAATTTTTGATTGTGCGAATGTAGCAACCTCCTTTCCCAATTTTGTATCCACCGCCAATTCTCTTCATTTTCGCATTAAGGAATTAGTAGACAATGTATGATATCACTGCGCCAGTCATCACCTTAGATGGTCCAAGTGGCACTGGAAAAGGAACCCTATGTCATTTATTAGCGAAGCATTTAAACTGGAATATGCTCGACAGCGGCGCTATTTATCGTGTATTGGCCTATGCTGCAAGACAAAAGGGCATAAGTGCCAATCAAATTGAGCAACTGACGCAGCTAGCAAGTGTTTTACAGTTATCTTTTGAATCTTCCGAACATAATGAAACCAAGGTTGTTTTAGATAATAAAGACATTTCTGAGGAAATTCGCTCTGAACAATGCGGTCAAGATGCCTCGCAAATCGCAGTAATTCCGGAGGTTCGGGCTGCTTTATTAGCAAGACAACGAGATTTTGCTGAAAACCCCGGTTTAGTGACCGATGGCCGTGATATGGGCACCGTTGTTTTCCCTAATGCCATTTTAAAGGTATTTTTGTATGCAAGTGCTGAAGAAAGAGCGAAAAGACGCTATTTACAGTTGAAAGATAAAGGAATTAATGTTACCCTCGCCCAGGTTGTAGAAGAACTGCTTAAACGTGATACAAGAGATACAGCTCGTGCTCATGCTCCGTTAAAGCCAGCAGATGATGCTGTTGAGATCGATACAACTGGACTAAGTATTACTCAGGTCTTGGCTAAAGTATTAGAATTACTCAAACCACGACTAAAGTAAATTGAGTCTAACTGGGGAAAGATTGAGGCTACTCATTCTTTCATTTTATTACTAAAGAGTTTATTAACATGTCTGAAAGTTTCAAAGAACTATTTGAGCAAAGTATCATTGGCGCTCAATTTTATCCTGGTGCAATTATTAACGCGAAAGTCATTGGTATCGATGAAGATTTCGTTACTTTAAACGCAGGTTTAAAGTCTGAAGGAATCGTCGCTGTCGAAGAATTTTATGACAAAGATGGTGCACTAGAAGTAAGCCTAGGTGATACTGTCGAAGTGGCCCTAGATTCAGTTGAAGATGGTCACGGCGAAACGCTACTTTCAAGAGAAAAAGCAAAACGTCAAGAAGCTTGGCGTAAATTATCTAAATCCCATGAAAACAATGAAACAGTCACTGGTCTTATTTCTGGTAAGGTCAAAGGTGGTTTCACTGTGGAAATTGGTACAATTCGTGCCTTCTTACCTGGTTCGTTAGTTGATGTAAGACCCGTAAGAGATCCTTCTTACCTTGAAGGTAAAGAGCTTGAGTTTAAAGTAATCAAGATGGATCTAAAGCGTAACAACATCGTTGTTTCTCGTCGTGCAGTAGTTGAAGAAGAAAGTAGTGCTGATAGACAAGCACTTCTCGAATCCTTGCATGATGGTCAAGAGCTACATGGTATTGTTAAAAACCTTACCGATTACGGTGCGTTCATTGATCTAGGTGGAATCGATGGTCTATTACATATTACAGATATTTCCTGGAAACGCGTTAAGCATCCAAGCGAATTACTCTCTGTAGGCCAAGATGTTAAAGTTAAAGTATTAAGTTTTGATAGCGAAAGAAATCGTGTTTCTTTAGGTATGAAACAATTAGGTAACGATCCTTGGGTTGATTTAGTAGAGAGATATCCGCTGACTAAACGTCTACAAGGTAAAGTAACTAATATCACTGATTACGGTTGTTTCGTTGAAATTGAAGAGGGTGTTGAAGGTTTAGTCCACATGTCTGAAATGGATTGGACTAACAAAAACGTTCACCCTAGTAAAGTCGTTTCTATGGGCGATGTCGTAGATGTCATGGTTCTTGAAATTGATGAAGAGCGTCGTCGTATCTCTCTAGGTATGAAACAATGCGTAGGTAATCCATGGCAACAATTTGCTGCTAGTCATGCTAAAGGTCAAAAAGTAACTGGTAAGATTCGTTCTATCACTGACTTTGGAATTTTCATCGGCTTAGACGGTGAAATCGATGGACTAGTGCATTTATCAGATATTTCCTGGAATACACCAGGCGAAGAAGCAGTGAAACAATTCAAAAAAGGCCAAGAGCTTGAAGCGGTTATTCTTGCCATTGACCCAGAGCGTGAGCGTATCTCTTTAGGTATTAAGCAACTTGAAGGCGATAATTTCACCAGTTTTGCTGAGTCTTTCACTAAAGGTGCAATTGTTAAAGGTACTGTTGTCGCAGTAGAACCTAAGCTAGTGACAGTATCTCTAGGTGATGATATCACTGGTACTATTCGTGTTAATGAGCTGTCTGAAGAGCGTGTGGATGATGCTACGACTATCGTCAAAGAAGGCGATGAAATCGAAGCAAAAATCACTAACGTGGACAGAAAGACTCGTTCTATCACTCTTTCAGTCAAAGCGAAAGATGCTCAAGATGAAGCAGATGCTATCAAGAAATACTCTAGATCAGAGGTTGCATCGACTAATCTAGGTGATTTGTTGAAAGAAAAAATGGCTAGCAAAGAAAACGATTAAGCTTTTCTTAGCCGATTTAAAAAAAGCGTAGAGTAATCTACGCTTTTTTTTATTCTGAAATAAATCATAGAACTGACATATTTCTAACATTCATGTATGATGTTTTTTTAGCACAATCTAAGAAGGAAAAGTGAATGCGTATTGTCATGCTCGTGTTTTATGTCCTACTCATTATTCTTGGAGTTAGCTTTGCAACTCTAAATGCCTCTTCTGTCGAAATAAATTTCTATGTTAAAACTGTCTCTATGCCCATCTCCGTACTCATGACCATTATGTTAGGAATAGGGATTATCATTGGTTTTGTCTTGTTTATTTTTCGTTATTGGCGTTTAAAAGCTGAATGTCGTAGAATGAATTCGCAATTGAAACTCACTGAGAAAGAAATAAAAAACTTACGTTCTATCCCATTACAGGATCAGCATTAATTAATTTGAGTTTGTTATAAGGAGAGGGGGATAAATAAATGATTAATTTGTGGCCATTATTACTACCTGCAGCCGCTTGGTCAGGATGGTGGGTGGCAAATCGCAATAAATCTAACCATGATCCCAGCCTATACAATCGCTTATCTCGCGAGTACGTTGTAGGCCTTAACTACTTATTAAATGAACAATCTGACAAAGCCGTTGATATTTTCATTAAATTGCTCGAAGTAGATAGTGATACTGTGGAAACTCACTTAGCTTTGGGTAGTTTATTTAGACGACGCGGAGAAGTTGATCGCGCGATTCGTATTCATCAAAATCTAATTGCTAGACCTCAATTGAGTTTGTTACAGAGAAAAGAAGCATTAATGTCTCTTGGACAAGACTATATGAGTGCAGGAGTGATAGACCGTGCAGAACGAATCTTTTTGGAAGTTGTTGAATTAGGTGGGAGTCGCGAAACGGGAAGTCTCCAGGGCTTGCTCGCTATCTATCAACAAGAAAAAGCCTGGGAAAAAGCATTGGATGTGATTAAAAAGCTAGAAATTTCCACCGGTTCTAGTTTTCATCATCAGGCGGCTCACTATTATTGTGAAATGGCTAATCAAGCCCTAAAAGAAAATGCTTTGGATAGAGCAAGTTATTGTGTTAAGCAGGCGATCAATGTAGACAGTGATTCGGTGCGCGCAAGCCTCATGCATGCTCATATTGAAGTGAAAGAAGGGCGTTACAAACAGGCCATTCGTTCCTTGAAAAAAGTACCACAGCAAGATCCTGAATTTTTATCAGAAATTATTGAACCTTTGGTCTTTTGCCATAAAGAACTAGACCAAATGGATGATTGCATCAATTATCTTAATCAAATTCTTGATAAACATCCCAGAGCTTCCATTATTTTCGTAGTAGCAGAATATTTACGTCAACATAAGAGCGTGGACGTGGCTATTGATTTCGTTGCGGATAATTTGAGTAGACATCCTTCCATTAGAGGTCTAAATAAGCTCATTTATTGGCATTTAGAGTCAGCACACGGCAAAGTAAGAGAGAAACTGCAAATGCTTTACGATATTACCAGCCGTTTTTTAGATAATAAACCGGTTTATCGTTGTGGACATTGTGGATTTGGTGGAAAACATTTGCATTGGCATTGTCCAAGTTGTAAGCAATGGGGTAAAATGAA
>SCSO01000303.1 GCA_004297865.1 Legionella sp. | reverse complement strand
TACTCCATCTCTATCCGTCATTTTTACATTCATTTTCTCAAACTGCATGCGATTTTGATCATCTAAAGACACAGTATGGGTTAGCTTAGGTAATATAACTTCAGGTCTATTACCAAATTTTCTTACCAAGCCATCATAAGCAGCATTAACACCCATTTCTAGAAGATCAACGCCCTCCCAGCCAAGATTAGTAATTGAGCGATTCATTGCATCGACTAAATCAGAATAACAAGCAACTAATCCGAACATAGCAGAGCGCCAGTCCGCATAAGACATGATGTTCTTAGGTTTCATTGCCTCGGTGGCTGAATCGTTTGATTTTTGCCATAAAGTAACTTCACGTCCGCGATCGTCTACAGTCATGGTTAATTTATTGCGCTCATCGACTGCCATAGCATGGCTTTTGCTACGTTCTTTCTGACGAAGCTGCGCGGCTTCATTCATCATTTCTTCTTCACGAACACGCTTAATTTTTTCTTTAATATCCTCTTTAGCCATTTTTATGCCCTCGACAGACTATATCTGATCAAAATAAAGACCCATTGATTCATTGTAACACAATATTTGCGGGGTGTCATCCCAGTCACTCAGCACATAACGCTTGAGAGTGGCGTCCTTGACTTGATATTTAGTTAGGCCAGGTTTGTGAGTATGTCCATGAATAAGGGTTTTTACATTAAATTCCTGCATTTGCTTAATCACTGACTCGGCAACCACATCCATTTCCTCTGTAGTCTTTGTTATACCATTCATACTCTGCTCACGCAGTCGATTTGCCAATTTTTTACGAAATTTTAACGGTAAACTAAGAAATATCGTGCTAAATAACTTATTTCGGGTCAATTTACGGAGTCGTTGATGCCCAAGGTCTTTAGTACAATAGCTATCGCCGTGAACTAAAAGTATAGGTTCTTCAGCTAATTGAATAAGGACGGGCTCATGCAAAACTGTCCATCCGGCGAGCTTGGCAAAACGTTTACCTAGGAGAAAATCTCTATTACCATGCAAATAAAAAACTGTCACGCCGGCTTGGGTTAATCTATTGATTTTCTTAGCAATTTCCTCACTCCAGGGCTCTAAATCATCATCACCCACCCATAAATGAAATAAATCACCCAGAATATATACTGTTTTTACGCTCTTTTTAGCCCATTCAATGAACGCATTAAAGCGCGCCTGAATCATTTGATCTTCAGGATGCAAATGGATATCCGAAATAAAAACGATATCAATCATAACGGTTCAATCACTATATGCTCATCTACTAAATAGATCTGGCAAGGACCATCTATGGGTTCAATGGCATCACTGAGGCGATAATAGCCTGCAATAGAAACCAATTCAGCGTGTAAAGATTGGCAGAAAATTCGTGCATTTAAATCACCCGACATTCCCGCTAAAGCTCTACCTCTTAAAGAACCATAAACGTGAATAGAACCATCAGCTAATAATTCCGCACCATGACTTACAGGTGATGCAATAATTAAGTCAGCGCCTTTGGCAACTACTTGTTGCCCCGAACGAACAGGGCTAGTAATTAATTTGGATTTGGCTGATTCCACTACTGGAGTTGGCTCAATATTTCGTTCGATAGGCTTGTCTTGCGAACTTGAAGCATTCAATACAGCTAAATTTTGACATTGAGCAATGGTCTCTTGTAAAGGGCTTCCTGCTTGAATAGCAATAGGTATCATCCCATGCTCTCGAGCAATTTGACATAACTCTTGCAAGTCAATGTCCAAATGATTCACTGAAGATAAGTCGAAAACGACCGGAGTTCTTTCGAATAATTTAGGCGCTTTAACAACCGTTTCGGCAAATTGTTGTGCAATTACTTGGTTGTCTGCACTTAACACTTGTAAGACCGTGAAGGTATAAAGTCGACCTTTCAACTTAAATGCTTGAGTTTTTGTGATATTTTCACTCATTTGTATGATATCCATAACCGATATTTTTGTTTATACTAACATGAGGAAATCAATAACTGAAGGAAATCAACGTGGATAAACGATGGTTCGAACAATATCAGAATGGCGTCCCTCACGAAATTGACTCTAGTGAATATCAATCGTTGGTGGAATTATTTACCACCTCTTGCACCAAATTCTCCGATAAGGTGGCATACACCAATCTCGGAACTGAGATTACTTATTCCGAATTAGAGCAGTTAAGTAGAGATCTTGCAGCCTATTTACAGCAATTAGGCTTAGAAAAAGGTGCGCGCATTGCGATTATGATGCCGAATATCATCCAATATCCTATCGCTCTTTTTGCCATTCTCAGAGCGGGTTTTATAGTCGTTAATACCAACCCTTTATATACCCCAGATGAATTAGCACACCAAATGAACGATTCAGGCGCAGAAGCTATTATAGTACTCGCCAATTTTGCGCATACTGTAGAAAAAGTATTGCCCACAACTCCTAAATTAAAACATATCATTGTCACGCAAATTGCAGATCTATTTCCTCCAGTGAAACGTTTTATAGTGAATGCTATTGTTAAGTACGTTAAAAAAATGATCAAGCCCTATCATATTCCCCATGCCGTTGCTTTAAATTATGCACTGTTGGAAGGAAAGCAAAGCACTTTACATCGCGTGGAATTAGATCACAGTAGTATTGCTTTCTTACAATATACCGGTGGAACTACTGGAGTTGCTAAGGCGGCTGTACTGACCCATGGAAATTTAGTAGCCAATATACTGCAAGCATATGCCTGGATCAGTCCTTTAGGAATTAGTGAAGCACAAGAAATTATAGTGACCGCTTTACCGCTGTATCATATTTTTTCTTTAACTGCGAACTGTTTAACCTTTTTGAAACTAGGTGCCAAAAACATTCTGATTACTAATCCACGAGACGTCACTCACTTTGTGAATGACATCAAAAATTCTAAATTTACCGTCTTAACTGGGGTTAATACGTTATTTAATTCCTTATTAAATCATCCTAAATTCAAAGACGTTGATTTTAGTCATCTCAAATTATCATTGTCTGGCGGAATGGCTTTGCAAAAAAGCGTCTCTTTACGTTGGAAGGAAGTGACCAAAACTCGCGTGCTGGAAGCTTATGGGCTTTCAGAAACTAGTCCTGCAGTGACTATGAATCCAATGTACTTAGATGGATATAATGGCAGTATTGGTTTGCCCTTACCCTCTACCGATATCTCAATTCGTGATGATCAGGGGAATGAAGTTCCTGTGGGTACTAGTGGCGAGTTATGTATAAAAGGGCCACAAGTCATGTCAGGTTACTGGAACCGTCCTGATGAAACTGCTTTGGTGTTCACCAAAGATGGTTATCTAAAAACAGGTGATATTGGTCGTATGGATGAGGAAGGTTTTCTTTACTTAGTGGATAGAAAAAAAGACATGATTGTAGTTTCCGGATTTAACGTCTATCCCAATGAAGTAGAACAAGTAATCGGTTTGCATCCTGGCGTCCTTGAAATTGGAGTGGTAGGTGTCATGGATGGTGAGGCAGGCGAGCGTGTAAAAGCTTGCATTGTAAAACGTGATCCTAATCTCACTGCCGAAGATATTATCGCGCATTGTCGTGAACATCTTACCGCTTATAAAATTCCTAAAATCATTGAATTTTATGATGAGCTGCCTAAAACCAATGTAGGCAAAATACTTCGTCGGGCACTGAAGGACGCTAAGCCTTCTGCTAAAGCACCTCTTAACGAAACACCAGTAGTGGCTTGATACCCATAATTGTCATTCCCGCGTAGGCGGGAATCCATCTACATATTGGCATTGTACTAACTTAGTAGTTTGTAGGTTGGGTCTCGACCCAACATAACCATTTCTTCTTTGCTCAAGATTTTTTGTTGGGTCTTGACCCAACCTACAGCGATCGATTCTATCATTGCGGTAATGACAAAAATTCAAGCAATTAACCTGTTGCTTTATTTTCACGGACACTTGCTTAAAAATAAACATCGGTTAAAATTGCATCATTTCCATGATGGTCTGTACTCATGAATCCTGCCTTCGCCCAATATTTTGCTCAATACCCTAAAGAAACCGCTCCCTTCATGCATAAGCAACTCGCAGAATGGTCACAATCACGGCCATTGCAGGGATTACGCGTTGTACATCATGTGCCGCTATTCGGAAACACCTTACTTAAAATTGCTTGCTTAGTTGAAGCAGGTGCAGAAGTCGTCGTGACTAATCCCTCTTCGTTATGTAAGGCTGATCCTGAAGCGATCCATTGCTTGCGAACCGCAGGTATTCGTTACGAAGAAAATCTTGAGAGTTTAAAAGGTGAATCCTTCGATTTATATTTCGATTGTGGTGCCGAATTATATCAAGCCTTAGGCGCTCCTAAGATGGGTGCAATAGAGCTTACCGGTTCTGGAGACCTATGGTATCGCGCAAATAAACTATCCTTCCCGGTTTATAGTATTGATCGCTCACTAACCAAACAGTTAGAAACCGTTTTTGGTTGTGCACAAAGCAGTAAGACTGCTTTACAACAACTTACGGGAATTGATCCTACCACGCAACCTTGGATTATTTTTGGTTTCGGTAAGATAGGCCGTGGTTTAGCCTATTTTTGCAAACAAAATAATGTGCCCGTAGTTGTCGTGGATATTGATCCGCACCAAAGAAAACTCGCAACTGACTTAGGTATTAAAGCAATAGATCCGCATCATCGTTTTGCTTTAAAGGAAGCAGTGCAACAAGCCGCAATTGTTATCACAGCTACGGGGAAGGCTAACGCAATGAGCGTATATCCTTGTGAATGGTTTAAAGAAAAGACGCTAGCGAACCTAGGTATTTACGATGAGTTTGGTCCGAATTTTTCTAGTTCTGAGGTTTTAAATGGGAAAAGGGCTATAAATTTTATTCTCAAAGATCCTACCCCTATGCAGTTTATCGATCCCGAGTTTTACATACATAATTTAGTCGCTTTAAGTGTAGTGGGTAAACCTCTACCCCCTGAAGTGCATGATATAACCTTAGGATTAGATTGGGAGGTTATTGAATTATGGTGCACCTTACATCAATTTTCATTAGAAGAGATTAAAACTTGGTTTATCTCACGAGAAGATTTGAACGCACAAGTTTCCGCAAAAAAAACGCCATCATCACTTGAGCAAACAGGGGAAAACCCTGCAAATGATGTAACGATCAACTCACCAACTGCTTCATAATTCTTGCAGTAGCGCCCCAAATGAATTCATCACTGGCGGTAAATTGGCAACTCGTAAAACGATATCCCATTCGTTCTATACTTACGTCGCGATAGTTTTCCAGATTTTTTATTGCTGACATAGGAACCAAAACTAAGCGCTCTACTTCGTTTTGATTTAAAACGTAGGGGTTAATATTATCTATGGTAGCAAACCAAGGTTGAATAATAGATCCTAAACGAGTTTGCTCCTTTTGCAACTCCTGCAGCAGTTGCACTCGTTCAGCACGAATCCCTAACTCTTCAAAGAGCTCTCGCAAGGCCGTGGTATATAAATCCTTATCCCCTTCTTCCCACTGACCACCAGGGAAAGAAATTTCTCCCGGATGATTGCGCAACTGAGCATTGCGTTTGGTTAAAATCAAATGATCCGTATTTAATTCATGAAGAACTATCACTGCGGAAAGTCCTTGTTTATTATCCTTTAAGTCCATTAATTATCGCCGCAATCTTGGTGAAACATTCTTGATATTCATCTTGTGCTTGTGAATCCATTACTATACCGCCACCTGCGGCCAAATGTAAAATCCCTGACTTAGCCGTTAAAGTCCTAATAGCAATGTTGGTATCGAAGCGTCCATGATTGGAAAAATAACCAATACTTCCACAATAAACGCCGCGATCATAGACTTCTTCTTCATTAATGATATGCATAGCTTCTATTTTGGGAGCACCTGTGATGGAGCCTGCAGGAAAACAAGAAAGAAAAGCGTCTAAAGGCTCAAGCTCGTCGACGCATTCAGCGGTAATATCACTCACTAAGTGATGCACTGCTTTATAACTTTGCACTGCACATAACTCTTGCACTTGTACCGTTCCGGTTTTTGCGATTTTCCCTAAATCATTTCGCGACAAATCGACAATCATCACATTTTCCGCACGATTCTTTGGACATTGCGCAAGCTTTGCTTTCAACTGCTCATCCACTTGCGGATCGTCAGAACGACCAATAGTTCCTTTAATGGGAGAGGTCAATAGATTACCTTGCTCATAAAGCATGAAACGTTCAGGAGAAAAACTAAGAATATCTGCTTGCTTATTTCGAAGAAATGCAGCAAAAGGTACTGGATTAGTCCGACTTACTTTTTTATACATTTCCCAAGCATCACCTTTATAAGGCGTTTGAAAACCTTGAGTGAAGTTCACTTGATAGCAACGACCTTGGTGTAAAGCCTGTTGAATTTGTGCAAAAGACTCCGCATAACCCTCTTGAGAAATAAGCGCCTTAAATTCATCTTGCACTAGAAAATCTTTATTGGACGGTTTAGGTTTTTCCCATAAGGCTAAAATTTCTGCCACTATCGCTTGAGTCGATGATTGTTGATTTGCTGCGAACAAGGTAATGACTTTAAGATGATGATCAACAATAAGAGCCCAGTCGTATAACCCCATGTCTAACAAAGGCATGTCATGTAAATTAAGTTGCGGTTGTGATTTAATTCCTAATAATTGCGCACCCAAATCATAAGCGATGTAACCTATAGCCCCACCTTGAAATGGCAAATCCAAAGCTGTGGAACTTTTTCGACAACAATTTGATAAACGTTCTAAAGCCAAAGAAGGATCGCCATTTCAGAATAAAGATTGTTCATCTGGCTTTACTTTCAACAAAATCGGCTTTGGACGAT
>SCSO01000302.1 GCA_004297865.1 Legionella sp. | reverse complement strand
CTAGCGGTTGGTGAAGGTTTTACTTGTTTTAAACGCGTTGCCAAAGCGATCTCCATTGATTAACTCCCCCCATTTATATCCGCCTTTAGCGGATCTCATGTATACTATAGTATATGAAAGATTTATTTAAAATTTACTCTAATTTTCAACCTGCCGGTGATCAACCAACCGCCATTGCCTCATTAATTGAGGGCCTAGAATCCGGTTTGGCGAAACAAACCCTCTTAGGCGTGACCGGTTCGGGTAAGACATTTACTATAGCGCATGTCATACAAGCGATGAAAAGGCCTACCCTCGTTATGGCGCCCAATAAGACGCTTGCTGCTCAACTGTATGGCGAATTTAAGACTTTCTTTCCCGAAAATGCGGTTGAGTATTTTGTCTCTTACTACGACTATTACCAACCCGAAGCCTATGTACCCTCTTCTGATACCTTTATTGAGAAAGATTCTTCCATCAATGAGCACATAGAGCAAATGCGTCTATCAGCCACTAAGGCCTTAATTGAACGCAAAGATGCAATTATTGTGGCCACGGTTTCCGCTATTTACGGTTTGGGCGATCCCGACTCTTATCTTCGTATGGTATTACATCTTTCCCGCGGAGAACAATGCAACCAGCGTAAAATATTAACAAGATTGGCCGAAATGCAATACACCCGCACCACGCTTTCTCTAGAAAGAGGCCAATTTCGCGTCCATGGTGATGTCATTGATATCTTTCCGGCAGATTCCGAAAAAGAGGCTATTCGGGTGGAACTTTTTGATGAGGAAATTGATAATATCGCCCGTTTTGATCCTCTCACGGGAGAAATTCTCCAGCGACTCCCACGTACTACAATTTTTCCTAAAACCCATTATGTCACCCCACGTGAACGTATTTTAGAAACCGTCGATTGGGTTAAGGATGAACTGCAATTACGCCTTGCCGAATTTAACGCTCAAAATAAATTAGTCGAGGCACAACGCTTAGAGCAAAGAACCAGCTTTGATATCGAAATGATGTTGGAACTGGGATATTGTTCCGGAATTGAAAACTATTCCCGTTATTTATCGCGTAGAGAAGCCGGTGAAGCACCCCCTACTTTATTTGATTATTTACCTGCCGAGGCCTTATTAATCATTGATGAGTCGCATGTGACCGTACCTCAGATTGGTGGGATGTACAAAGGCGACCGTTCACGTAAAGAAACTTTAGTAAACTACGGGTTTCGTCTTCCTTCGGCCTTAGATAACCGTCCTCTTCGCTTTGAAGAATTTGAAGCGCGCTCGCCTCAGACTATCTATATTTCTGCGACACCCGGACCTTATGAACAGAATAATGCTGATAATGTTGCCGAACAGGTAGTCCGCCCTACTGGCCTGGTAGATCCCGAAGTAGAAATCAGACCTGTAAAAACTCAGGTGGATGATTTGATGTCGGAAATTCGCCAAGTGATTAAAGAGGGGTCCCGCGTATTAGTCACTACTTTAACTAAACGCATGGCGGAAGATCTCACTGATTATTTAAATGAGCATGGGATTAAAGTCCGTTATTTGCATTCGGATATTGATACCGTAGAACGTATGGAAATCATTCGCGATCTACGTTTAGGCGGTTTTGATGTGCTCGTAGGAATTAACCTACTCCGCGAAGGCTTAGATATGCCGGAAGTCTCTTTAGTGGCCATCTTAGATGCCGATAAAGAAGGCTTTTTACGGTCTGATCGTTCTTTAATTCAGACCATTGGTCGTGCCGCACGTCATGTGAAAGGCCGGGCAATCCTGTATGCCGATAAAATTACTGGTTCCATGCAAAGAGCTTTAGATGAGACTCAGCGACGTCGGGAAAAGCAACAACACTATAATTTAGAACATGGAATTACGCCTAAGGGTATTCAAAAATCCGTTGAAGACATTATGGAAGGAGCTTATGTCGGTAAGCGTAAAACTGCGGTGGCCGAAAAAATTCCTGAATACACTAAATGGTCGCCGCAAGAATTGGTCAAACACATTAATGCTTTGGAAAAGCAAATGTACCAACATGCTCAAAATATGGAATTTGAACTGGCAGCTAAAGTACGTGATGAATATTTGTTATTAAAAGAACAAATGAAGAAAGGATAACCCGACAGTCTTCGATTTTGAACCCTGAGGTTCAAGTGGGTAGCGGATGAATCGGTTCAGGCTTACCACATCAAGGTGGTCATGCACAACGCCAATTACAGGGTGCTTCCCTGGCCGTGAGTATTGGTTCGAAAATCACTAGCCATCGGGTTACTTGCAGTATAGCACTGTCTAAGCTCTTGGGTAGTCTACTTGCAAAGAAATTTTTAAAATTTTTCCGGATTGGCCATTTCCCAAAAGCGTTTGTAACTGTCGGGAATATCCACCCCTAAAAATTGGCCTGGGGAAACGTATTCATAAATTTCATTGAACGGTTTCACCAATTGCACACTAACTCGCCGCATAATATGGCCCGGTTTGAGATCGCTCGGATTATTTAAACCCAAAGCACCCACCATTTCCAAGAAACTTTTCATGGTATTTTGATGGAAATTGACTACATGATTTTTTTTCTCATCCACCACTAAGCCATATTGCAAACGTTTATTTTGCGTAGCAACACCGGTGGGGCAAGTGTTAGCGTTACATTGTTTGGTTTGTAAACAACCTACCGCCATCATCATTCCTCTGCCGGAATTACAAATATCTGCCCCTAGGGCGATATTCGTCACTAGATCAAAACCATTAGTCACTTTACCTGCACAAATAATTCGTACTTTATCGCGCGCATTAATCCCCACTAAGGCATTATGCACAAATACCAAACCTTCTTCTAAAGGAGTGCCTATGTAATTGGTGTATTCAACCGGTGCCGCACCGGTGCCACCTTCTGCGCCATCCACACTGATAAAATCGGGATAAATATTGGTGTTTAACATGGCCTTACAAATGGCGAGAAATTCGCTTTTTAAGCCTAAACATAATTTAAAACCTACGGGTTTTCCATTAGATAAGTCGCGTAATTGTTTAATAAATTGCAGTAAGCCTATTGGTGTATCAAAAGTAGAATGAGCTATTGGAGAAAGCACATCATGGCCCATAGGCACCTTACGCGCCAAAGCAATTTCTTTGGTGAGTTTTGCAGCAGGTAAGATTCCACCATGCGCAGGCTTAGCCCCTTGGGATAACTTTACTTCTATCATTTTGACTTCGGGACGAGCGGATTCTTTTCTAAATTGTTCAGGGTCAAAATTGCCCTCGTCATCCCGACAGCCAAAATACCCAGTACCAATCTGAAACACTAGATCACCACCTTGAAGATGATAAGGACTAATACCCCCTTCTCCGGTATTATGGGCAAAACCTCCTAGCATCGCGCCGCGATTTAAGGCCATTAACGCTTTCCCTGATAATGAACCAAAGCTCATGGCCGAAATATTGAGCCGCGAGGCATTATAAGGTTGTTTACAATCAGGGCCTCCTATCATAATCCTGGGTTCAACTTCTGAATGATGCTTAGGAGTGATGGAGTGTAAGGCCCAAGTGTACCCCACTGCAGAGATATCTTTTTCTGTACCAAAAGGAATGGTGTCGCGTACATTTTTCGAACGCTGATACACCAAAGAGCGGGACTCGCG
>SCSO01000534.1 GCA_004297865.1 Legionella sp. | reverse complement strand
TTTTTCACCCCAGGTACATCTGCAATGACCAAAAAACAGTCTTTTTCTTCTTTAATATCCACCAAGGGTGACCAGGTACTTGTTTCAATGTAGGAAGAGTCATCCTGCTTTTGAAGATTAAAAAAATCATCGAGAAAATGGCCCATATCACGGTACATGGGCATAGGTTTTCTTAATGTGTTCATGCTGTCTCCTTAAATGTGTTTATGGTTAATTCTTAGATAGGGATTCTTAGATAAAATTCAAGACCAATACTTAAAATTTTTGATTAGGATAATATGCCTCTAGGTCTGTTCACTCGCTCAAACGGTAAGAAATAGATGTGCAGTTTCGGCAGAAAAAATTTTAAAAATCACCCTCTTGAAAATGACTTTTTTGACCTTATTTCATAGATACCATTTATTCTTATGGAGGGCTTTATACTCAATTAGTGCCTGTAATGAACTTACACAACAAGAAATAAAATAGCTTAATTTTGTTTATATTTTTGCTTTTAATAAAAATTAGAATTAAGAGGATTTAAACTATGTCAACAGTTCAAACTACAGTACGTGGTATTTCATCAACACCAGCCATCAATTACCATATTGATAGACATTTTAAAAAGCTGGAAAGAACGTACAGCAAAATAAATAAATGTACCGTGGTCATCGATTTAGCTAAAAAAAATACGCTTAAAGACAAGCTGTATAGTGTCTCCATCAATATATCTCTACCTGGAAAAAAACTGATCAGTAAAAAGCAGGATCCCAACTTATTCATAGCCATCCGCGATAGTTTTTTAGCTATTGAGCAATTATTAGAGAAACACCACAAAAAGAAGTTGCTGTTTAAAAAGAGCTACTCTAATTATCTGCGTAATTATAAAGACGACTCAATGATTCAAGCCAGTTGAAGGAGATTGTTATGAGAAAGGAACTTATTCTATTTTTATCTTGTGCGGTAATGCTTACCGCAATGATATCGATGGTTAATGCCAACGATACTAATCAGATGAAAAAAAGTACTAATCTTGCTTTTCCATTTGATGATGATCCTTTTTT
>SCSO01000301.1 GCA_004297865.1 Legionella sp. | reverse complement strand
CCACTTACCCCGGAGCTAACGGAACCACGGTTGCTGAAACTGTAGCAACGGTTATTGAGCAGGAAGTCAACGGCGTAGAAAACATGTTGTATATGGATTCGCAATCCACCGACGATGGACAAATGCGTTTGACCATTACTTTTAAAATGGGTACGGATTTAGATCTAGCTCAAGTTTTGGTGCAAAACCGTGTGGCGATTGCAGAATCTCGTTTGCCAGAAGAAGTTAGACGCATAGGTATTAAAACCGTTAAAAACTCACCGGATTTGATGCTGGTTATCAACCTCTATTCTCCAAATGGCCAATATGATCAAACCTATTTAGGCAACTACGCAGTGTTGCAGATCCGCGACAAGATAAAACGTATTGAAGGAGTAGGTGATTTACGTTTGGTAGGAGCGAGTGAGTATGCCATGCGGATTTGGTTAAATCCGGATTTAATGGATTCTTATGATATTGGACCAAGTGATGTGATTGCGGCTTTGAATTCGCAAAACGTGCAAGTGGCTAGTGGAGCCTTGAATAAACAGCCGCAGACAAAACAAATGGGTATTGAATACAATATTGAAACGCAAGGACGTTTAATTGCCCCTGAAGAATTCGCTAATATTATTATCAAATCCGGTAAGGAAGGGCGCATTGTCCGTTTAAAAGACATAGGCCGGGTAGAATTAGGAACTCAAGATTATCTCACACAGGGTTATTTAGGCAAAAATCCTGCGGTAGCTTTACCCGTTTTCCAACGTCCGGGTACTAATGCCATTAAAACGGCAACAGAAGTTCAAGACACCATGAAAGAATTAGCTAAATCTTTCCCACCGGGCATTGTTTATAAAATTGCTTATAACCCTACCAATTACGTTGCGGAATCCATTAGCGCAGTCAAGCGCACTATCTTTGAAGCAATCCTTTTAGTAATTTTGGTGATTTTAATTTTTCTGCAAACTTGGCGAGCCGCTATTATTCCAGTCATTGCTATTCCAGTGTCTTTAATTGGTACTTTTGCCGTGATGGATGCCATCGGTTTCTCATTAAATTATTTAACGTTATTCGGTTTGGTTTTGGCTATAGGCATTGTGGTTGATGATGCCATCGTGGTGGTAGAAAATATGGAGCGCAATATGCGTGCAGGTATGAATGCACGGGATGCAGCTAGAAAAACTATGACCGAAGTGGGTTCGGCTTTAGTCGCCATCGGTTTAGTATTAGTTGCGGTATTTTTACCTACTTTATTTTTAACAGGGCTTTCAGGACGTTTTTATCAACAATTTGGTACTACCATTGCGGTTGCTACTATTATTTCTGTTTTTGTTTCTTTGACCTTGAGTCCCACTTTGGCTGCCTTATTATTAAAGAGCTATCATAAAGAGACTGCAAACGTTGCTTCAAATTGGCACCATCCAATCCAAAAATTTTTGGCAAAGTTCAACTATTGGATGGAAGAGGGGGCGAGTCGTTATGGTAGGTTTTTAAGTGGTCTTATTAAGAAAACGAAATGGATGTTAATTATTTATATTATATTGATGTCGTTAACCGCTTTATTATTTCTTTGGGTTCCCAAAGGATTTATTCCGAAACAAGATCAGGGCTATTTTATTATTTCTATTCAATTACCTCCAGGAGCTTCTTTAGCGCGCACTGATCAAGTGGTGAAAAAATCCATAGAAAAAATTTTGGCTATTCCTGGGATTGTAAATGCAGTAGGTTTTACCGGATTTGCTGGTGCTACTTTTACCAACTCCTCCAATGCTGCGGCTATCTTCCCGGTTTTAGCTCCTTTTGCCGAGCGGGATAAATTGGGCTTAAGTGCTGATGTGATTTTAGGTAACTTAAGAAAAGAATTGGGCGCTATTAAAGAAGCATTCATTGTTGTGATTCCACCACCACCTGTCCGTGGTATTGGGAATGCGGGTGGTTTTAAAATGATGATCCAAGATCGTGGTGGTCGTGGAATGCAAGTGTTAAATGATGCAGTTAACACACTTGCCGAGAAAGCGAATCAAGCAAAAGCAACAACTTCCGTGTTTACCTTTTTTGAAAATAATAGCCCTAGAATCTTTTTAGATTTTGATAGAGAAAAGGCCGAACGGTTGGGAGTTCCCGTTGCTCGCGTTGTGGAAGCTCTCGAAGTGTATTTAGGTTCAGTGTTTGTGAATGAATTTAATTATCTGGGGCGAACTTTTAGAGTCATGGTGCAAGCGGATGCCAATTATCGTTTAAGACCCACGGATATTTTCCGTTTGCGGGTAAAAAATAATGCGGGGCAGATGGTGCCTATTGGTTCGGTTGCCACTGTAAAAAATTTAATCGGCCCATCGCGAGTACCACGTTACAACTTATATCCTGCCATTGATCTTATTGGGGATGTGACCCCGGGTTATAGTAATGGCGATGCCTTAGATACTATGGAGCGTTTGGCGCAAGAGTATTTACCTGAGGGCATTGATTATGAATGGACGGAGATTGCTTATCAACAAAGAACCGCGGGTAATGTAGCTATTATTGCTTTTACTCTTGGGGTTGTTTTTGTGTTCTTAGTCCTAGCGGCTCAATATGAAAGTTGGATTTTACCTTTGGCGATTATTTTAATTGTGCCTATGTGTCTCTTTGCTTCTATGTTGGGAATTAAATTGATGGGTATGGAAAATAATATTATGACGCAAATTGGTTTTATTATTCTCATTGGTTTAGCTTGTAAAAACGCGATTTTGATTGTTGAATTTGCACGTAAGATTGAAAACCAGGGGGCTAGTGCTTGGGATGCAGCAATTGAAGCCGCGAAAATTCGTTTACGACCTATTCTAATGACTTCTTTTTCCTTTATTTTGGGAGTCTTTCCTTTGGTAGTGGCTGTGGGCGCGGGAGCGGAGATGCGACGGGCTTTAGGCGTTGCGGTGTTTGGTGGGATGTTGGGAGTTACTTTATTGGGATTGATCTTTACGCCGATTTTTTATGTTATTACTAGTAAGATGGGCAAGATGTTAAAAAGAGATTAATTGTATGTTGGGTCGAGCCTTCTCTTCTCCCACTTGCGGGCGTTGTTGAATAGATAGAGAATTGCTTTTTTATTAAGCAATTTTGATTGTATGTCATCCCCGCCTTCGCGGGAATGACAAACCTATTTATTCATCCAAATAACCATAAACCTGCATCATTTCTTTATGATCATTAATAACACGAGTGATTTGTTCCTGACTTAAGGTATTTTTCCAATCGCCCACTATTCCTTTGCGAAAAAATTGACCTTCGATGGCGGGTTTTTCCTTGAAGCCAAAACGTTTTTCAAATTGTTGTAATTTAGAAAAAGAAGAGTCATCAATTGCTTTTTCTATTTGGGCCGGTTTTAACTCGAGATTTAAAAATTTCATCGCTTTGCTAAAGGTTTCTATAGGTTTGTAAAACATATCTTCATAACGTAGAACCAATAAATTTAAGTTGGAATTCGCAACCCAACTTTGTACATGCAAAGACCAGGATAACAATTTTTGTCGGAGTTGTTTTTCCTTATTAGCTTCTAAGGGAATATAAAATTGCTCATTACCCATCATTTGAATACTCCAATCTATGGGGCATTTGGCGTGATGCGCTAAAGAGATGGCGACGTCGAGAGGATTGCGCACAAAGTATATCGCTCCTAAACAGCCTTCACTAGGAATTAAAGGACTTTGATCTTCTAGATAAGTATAAGCATCGTGTATTTTAATATAGGTTGTTGTCGATAATTGTTGTGCGTACCATTGGTAAGCACCGGGACGTAGTTGATCAATTTCATCGTCGCTTAACAGATTGCTATCAAAGCCAATCATTTTATTCATCCACATGCGATTAGCTCCCATGGGTGAACCTAAGATACTGTCGATGTCGTTGATGTAACTTAAATGTTCCGATTGATTCAATACATGCGATAACACGATGCGAAACCAAGTGTTACCTGATTTGGGATAAGAGGATAACCATACAATGCGACCAGAGCTAGGCATAAGTAGCGCTCCTTTCAACAATATCATTTTCCAAGGCCTGGATAACACTATGTAATTTAAGACCGCGAGTAGGCACTTGCAGCACCACGAGAGGGATGTTGTCTAGTATTTCTAAATGAGGTAATGGTTGGTTGTTTTCATACCATAAATCCACACCGACTTGATTATTGCGCATGAGTGGTTCTAAACATTGTTTTTTCTTTTTTCCTTCAAGTACAGCAAATTTGATCTCGGTCTGTTGATGCATTTTAAGGGTATAGATAGCAGTCAGTTTTATGGGTTTAATTTGATATTGCTGTTTTAGGGGTACCAGGTATTTTTTAATCTCTGGTCTGATGGTACTTAAGCCAGGAACACCTAAATCCAATGCTGAAGCGACTGCAGGCCAAAATTCTAATTGCGGAACTCCAGGTAATAGTTCAGCTTGTGCATTCACCGCGGTAAACTGGCTTGATAAAAAGGTGTAGCCTTTTTTGTACAATAATCCCTGCAACATCGCCTGACCATTGTTGGGAATCCCTGCAAAGAGAATGCCTTGACGGTCTAATTTTAGGGAATAGCCCGCGATGACCAGATGATTTCTTTGGCGTAGGAGAATTTCTAAACAGGTACTGAGTAGAAAGGCACGAATACTATCGTCATCAATTCCTGGACGTGGATCGATGCTTATGGAATCGCCATTGGATATCAAAAATTTTGCTATAGGAGGAATCTGAAACCAAAACTCCTTCGCTATGCGCTGATGCGTAAATCCCTGTTGATTCGGGTTTTTTAAACCCGCTGCATCAATTGCTGCGTATTGAATCTTAACTAAAGAATTATTTTCAAACGATCCGGTATAAGAGGGCAAAGAAGGAAGCTCAAGGTCACTTTGAATAATGAAGTCATATATTGCATAGCAATGCTTCATAATAAACGTCCCTATTTTGAAAAAAGCGCATGATATCATGTAATTGTGTTGCCATCATGCTATCCTTTGCGCCGCATAAATTGATGATTTAAAAAAGGGACATTTGCAATGCGGCTTACTCATTTAGACGCACTTGAAGCGGAAAGTATCCATATCCTCCGAGAGGTGGTGGCCGAAGCAGAACGGCCGGCCATGTTGTATTCCATAGGAAAAGACAGTTCAGTCATGTTACATCTTGCGCTTAAAGCGTTTTATCCAGCGAAACCACCATTTCCCTTACTCCACATTGATACCACCTGGAAATTTCGGGAAATGATTCAATTTCGTGATCAACGGGTTAAGGAGTTGGGTTTAGAGTTGTTCACTTATACGAATCCGGAAGGACTTGTTCAAGGTATAACTCCCTTTTCGCAAGGTTCCGCTTTATATACTGATGTGATGAAAACAGCGGCGTTAAAACAAGCCTTGGATTTTTATCGTTTTGATGCAGTCTTTGGTGGGGCCAGGCGTGATGAGGAAAAATCTCGTGCGAAAGAGCGCATTTTTTCTTTGCGTAGTAAAACCCATCGGTGGGATCCTAAAAATCAACGTCCAGAATTATGGAGTCTTTATAATACTTATAAAAATCCTGGAGAAAGTTTAAGAGTGTTCCCTTTATCCAATTGGACTGAATTGGACGTTTGGCAATACATAGCGCAGGAGCAAATTGCTATTGTGCCTTTGTATTTTGCAAAACCACGTCCAGTGATTTCCCGCGAGGCTGCATGGATTATGGTCGATGATGAGCGTTATCCTTTGCAAGCTCATGAAGCAGTACAAATGCGGCAAGTACGCTTTCGCACTTTAGGCTGTTATCCGTTGACGGCAGCCATCGAATCTGAGGCTACTACCCTGACTCAAATTATAGAAGAACTACAATTAAGCACTTATTCCGAACGTCAAGGACGAATGATTGATCATGACAGTAACGCTTCCATGGAAAAGAAAAAGCAAGAGGGATATTTTTGATGTTGAAAGCAGCTTTGAAAGAACGTCATCAGGAGAAGGATTTACTTCGTTTTATCACCTGCGGTTCAGTCGACGACGGCAAATCTACTTTAATTGGACGAATTTTATATGAAGCGCAGTTGATTCATGAGGATCAATTATTAGCTTTAGCAAAAGACAGTAAGCGTTTTGGTACCACGGAGGACGCTCTAGATTTGGCCTTATTGATGGATGGTTTAATTTCTGAACGTGAGCAGGGAATTACCATTGATGTGGCTTATCGTTATTTTACAACGAACAAACGTAAATTCATTGTTGCAGACACTCCTGGTCATGAACAATACACTCGCAACATGGCGACGGGAGCATCTACAGCACAAGCAGCAGTGGTTTTAGTTGATGTGCGTAAGGGAATTTCTACGCAAACGAAAAGACATAGTTTTATTCTGAATCTTTTGGGGGTGAAACAAATTGTCCTTGCGGTTAATAAAATGGATTTGGTGGATTATGACGCAGTACGGTTTACCCAAATTAAAGACGAGTATCAGGAGTTCATGAAATCCTTAGGTGTAATGGAAGTCTATGCTATTCCAGTTTCTGCATTAAAAGGGGTGAACATTACGCAAAAGGCGCAAGAAACGCCTTGGTATTTTGGTTTTACTTTAATGGATTATTTAGAACAGGTACCTAATGAAGACATTTTAGAACAGCAGGCATTTCGCATGCCGGTGCAATGGGTTAATCGTCCGCATCAAGATTTTCGTGGCTTTGCAGGGCGCATTGCCGCTGGAACTATTCGTCCTGGCGATTCTATTCGCATTTTACCCGGCCAACAACATTCTACAGTTCAACGAATAGTGAGTTACTCTGGGGATCTTCCTGAAGCTAGCATTGGGCAATCTATTACTTTAACGCTTGCTGATGAATTGGATATTTCCCGGGGAAATATGTTTGTTGATAGCAATGCCCCTGCTGATACTGCGGATCAATTTTCCATTCGTTTATTATGGATGAGTGAAGTCCCTATGGTTTCTGCACGGCAATATCTTTTTAAAGCGCATAGTGTTACTGCGTCTTGCACTTTAAGTAAGCCTAAACATCGTATCGATATTAATACTTTGAAACCTCTGCATGCGGAAGAATTGCAATTAAATGAAATTGGGGATTTTGATCTGTTTCTTGATCGCTTAATTCCTTTTGAAGCTTATGCTGTGAGTCGAGAATTAGGTGGGTTTATTTTGATTGATCGTTTGACGCAAGCCACTGTGGCAGCTGGCTTTATTCAATCGGCTTTAAAACGTGCACCGCAGGTTCCTGAGCAAGTTCTATTAGTGGATAAGGCCCAGCGTGTGGCAATTAAAGGGCATAAGCCAGTGGTTTTATGGTTTACGGGTTTATCGGGTGCGGGTAAGTCGACATTGGCTAACCGAGTAGAGTTGGAATTAAATGCTATAGGTAAGCATAGCATGTTGTTGGATGGTGATCATATTCGCCATGTGCTTAATAGAGATTTGGATTTTTCTACTTCTGGTCGTGCGGAAAATATTCGGAGAATTTCCGAAATTGCTAAGTTAATGACGGATGCTGGGCTTATTACTTTAGTTTCATTTATTTCTCCGTTTCGTGCGGAACGGGATATGGCGAAAGAGCGTATTGGTGCGGATCAATTTTTAGAAATTTTTGTGGATGTATCTTTAGACGTTGCTGAATCGCGTGATGTGAAGGGGTTGTATAAGAAAGCGCGTGCAGGAATGATTGAGAATTTTACGGGAATTAGTAGCCCTTATGAAGCCCCGCAGTCTCCTGATTTACGTGTGGATACAGCGGTTATGAGTTTGCAGGATTCGGTGGATAGGGTAATGACTTTGTTGAAGGAAAGAGGCTTTATCTAGGTTAGTTCAATTGTGCAATATTCAAAGACGGGCACGGGCATGGGCACGAAAAAATTCGTAGGTTGGGTCATGACCCAACATAAAGATCTTGAGCGAAGGTGAAAATGGTTATGTTGGGTCGCGACCCAACCTACTAAAGCTTGCAAAATTATGTGCCTAGATTCGCCCCAAAAGGGGCGAAGGGAAAAATTCTTAAGAAAAATTCACCACACGTTTTTTAACTAATTGCCGGATCACCTGTAAATCCATAGCGCTCCAATTTTGCAAACTATGCTCATCCTGTCGTTGCAACTGATTCACCAAAGCTATTTCCTCTTGGCTTTGCAAGGTCTTATTCAAAAAACTTCTCTTGTATTGCACAGTAAGTCCTTTATCCGTTGCAGTAATCGATTGAATGACTTTGGATAAGGAAGCGCGTAAGGATTTAAGCGAATGCGGTGTGTCCTTTTGTAACCATTTCCCATTGAAATAACAATTCTCACAATTACTTAATTGCGTATAGGCCAGTGCTTGCGCAGAATCGTGAATGACTTGCGCATCCCAATGGGTGTCAATGATCAAGGTGTCACAAGAGCTAGGAATTTCCATTACAGTCAATAAATAATGCGACACTAATTGCGCTAATTCTATGAGGCTTGCAGAAGATTTAGCTGAAACCGCTCCTGTCGTACTAAATAAAACAATATTTTGACTAACAAAACACTGTTCTTTTTTAAGCAAGGAAGAATCATCAACAAATTGAAAACATTGTCCGGACTCTTGCAAAACAACACCGGTTTTGGCAAGTAACTCTTTAATCTTCTCAGATAAAAAACGATGCGCTTTATCACGGGGTAATGGTTTACTGACATCAGCGATTTTTTCATTACAAAGGATAAGCCTTGGCCGCCAAGATAATTCGTATTGATTTTTATTACCCAACCAATGAATCGCTGCTTTAACCCAATAGGTCAAGGCACGGTTATAGTCTGCAGAAGCCTCGAATAAACTACCTAGATTCATATTGTAATAAATATGATCGGAGGTTGCGTAACCGCCTCCACTAATTTGATTATAGGCCTTGTTATAATAGTCTAAAGATAAATCATATTCTTTGGTTTTTTTATACAAGCGGGCAATATTAATATAATTCACATAGTTTAAACCTACGGTTTCAATTTGTTTTTCGGCAATGAAATCCCGAATGCGGAATTCCAAAGCGAAGGCTAAGTCGATTTCGCCCCGTAACACGCGAGACAAGGCAAAGAGATTGAGTTGGTAGAGTGAGGTTTCATCGGTTAAAACTAGGTCAGGATTAATCTGACACTGATCAAAAAAAGTTTGTGCGACATCTAAATTACGGCTTAAAGTTGCCGCATAAGCAGTTAAAAATTGTAAGGTACGAATTTCATCTTCTTTTAAAGCAACAAAAACCTTAGGAAAATCACTTTGAGCTATTAAAGCGTATTGATGGGAGAAAAATCGCATCATTAATAAATGCATAAACAAATCTTCTTGCATGGCTTGCGATACTTGAGCTCGTTGGCATTTTTCTAACAATAAACAAGAAATCTCATAGGCTCCTGCTTTTAAACACATCCAGGAATAACCAATCATTTGCTGCAAAACCCCTTCATGGAAGGCAGCAGTTGAGAAGCTTTCTTCAGATAGTTGAAAGCCTAATTGTTTAATGGCTTGTGCACGTGCTTGTTGAAGCGATAAAACGCGGGCTTGCTCACTGAACTCTTCATTATTGTAATAACGAATACTTACTTCACTCAGTTCAGATAGTGCAGTAATCTTCTCACTTAATGCGATTTGATTAGCTTTTTCTATGTAAAAATTTAAAACTAGCGAATCGAGATTCTCGGCTAAATACAAAAGGCTATATAAATTATCAGAAGTCAAATGACTATCTGCTAAATAAAGATCTAACTCTAGCTCATTAAGACTTAGTTTTTTTAATAAAGAACTGATGACATCGCATAGTGCTTTTGCTCGCAAAGCCACAGGTTTGCCCAAAGACTCTAAATTAATCCAGTCATTAGTGGAATTTAATTCACAAAGAGGCATAACAGCTAGGTTTTTGATTTGCGGAGGACTATTAGGAATTTGTTCAGAAAGGTCAATAAAAAGCTGGTATGGATAAAGAAGGGTTCCATTTAAATTGGCGATAAACTTCATGTTCAGAATCTCATTTTGATAAGTAAAACTATAGGCTTTGTTTGGACACCAAGAGTCTAAATAATAAAAGATTCCGGGTTTATCTCCTGCGAGTAAAGCCGAAATCCTTTATTAAGATGTAGCGAAACAAATATTAATCTTCTGCAGTTTCTGAAGTTGCAGCGGTGCAGCAACAGCAGCAAGAAGAAAGAGAAGGATCGAAGTTAACACTGTCATCAAACAGAATGCTAACATCTAAATCCATTTCCATTGTGTTGTCCATATAATACTCTCCTATTGATTAAAGTACTGAGAAGGCGTAGTTAACACCAAGATTAACATTTACATCACCGTTACCAAATCGTGTATGTACAGGAATTTGATAGGCAGCATTTAATTTTACTCCAAGATTACCAAAACGGTACATGGCAAATGCTTCTACTAAAGGATCCATAATGGTACGGCCTTGAATAGACTCAGAGGGTGGGTTTGTGCTTGATAAAGCAATTATTGCAGCACCATCATTTAATGATTCAACTACTGCACCACCACCTACACCAAAGCTTAGAGCATTGATATCACCAAACACCTTATCTGCAGTGAACGATAATTTAGTGGGCGCAAGACTAATTTCGGTTTGTGCTACGCGGTTGATTTTATCTTCTCTACTGAACATGTCATAACGAGCATTCAACATCCAGTATTTAGGGAAAAATAAAGAAGCACCGATGTAGCCGCCCCAGAACGATTCAGGATAGAAATTATTTAAATTAATAGCAAACCCTGAAGGAGTTACTGCGGTAATTGATTCTGGTAAAAGTGCATTTGATTTGTAAAATGCGTGAGAATACGATGCACCAGCTTCTAAGAAAAGTAGTAACTCAGGAGAAGCGACAGGACCCATAGTACCTGCAAAGCTAGTTGTAGACGCGAGTGCTAGTACTAAGGCACTGAGTTTTTTATTGTTCATACCAATTCCTTCTTATTGTAAATATTTACATCCTCAAACAAAGCACACCATTTGATTATGAAAATATAAATTTGCATTATTTTTCATCATGTTAAGATGGCGATTTTGAGAGTTAACTTTATATTTTTTACTGAATTTTGTAAATCCTAAATTTCTTTTTTCCAAACATTTATATGTTCACGGGAAAGGAATTTTGCCTAAAAAAGCATTTTCTGGAGTGATGTTTAACCGTCTTGCATAACTATTATTTATATTCAAAGAATTATTGAGTGCCATATGCACAAAGAAATCCGGGCTTAAGATTTTAGTGTAATGTAAAGCCAATGATTTATCGAAAGTATGATAATAATAAATATCCGAAGAGAGTTGGGCTAATTCTGCGGTTACTTCAGCTTGAGTATAGCGATGCAATTGTTGTAGATCGCTAAGAGTTTGTATCTTTGCCGGACTTAGGTTTTGCATAAAGGGTATAGTGCTGCGAATAGCGGAGTGATTGCATTTTTGGAATTCAAGATGATAGCCCGCACCAGCTTTATTTTCTAATCCTTCGGAACTTTCGGAGTTATATAAAAACGAATAACACTGATACAGTTCTTCAAAAGCAGAAAGCAGCGCTTCTTCTATGGTCAAACCCGAGCTTGAACCAATTGAATACTTCACTAAGTCATTTTCAGACTGCGAAAAATAAAACATGATCACCGTATGGCCGGGCAATTGATTTCCATTTTGGAAAATAAACAGTTCGCCATTCGATAACAATAAATCAACTAATTCATCATAAGGCGTTATATCGCGCAATAATTCGGAATTAATCCGGTATTGATAAGTGCGTGAAAGCCAACTACCTAGTAAAGCTTGGCGTTCCAAAAATTCCATTAGGGAATTATATAAAGCGCTTTCCTTTTTGGGGTGTGCAGCACAGGCGCAACTATCACTAAAATTGATAAATTGACTATCATTAGCTTTGCAAGACAGTGAAATCGCATTGTAAAAATAATCTTGCGGTGTTTCGTCAAAAAGATTATAGACCCGAGTAAAGTCAAAACTATGATTTAAAGCGTCATCTGCAACCTTATTCTTGAATTGACAAAGTCCTAATAATTTATTGCGATAAGTTTCCGGTTTTACCTCAGCTAATTTTTTGTGGGCATGTACCGGAACTTGAGTGAATAAATGATTGCGTTCATAAAATTCACCAAAAGCTTTACAGGGGAGTTTAAGTCCTATGCTAGTACTGCCGCCATAACTGATGATGCCATCGATAATGGCAGATTTAGGTGTGGATAGAAAACTTTCGTTGCAAAGTTTAAATTTCACGGCATGCTGGACCGAGGCATGATTGGCTTTGCAATTCGGAAGTGTGGGGTAGTCCCTAAATCTGAGCAGGTTCATTCTGTTCTCCATAACCGAATAATTGCATGGTCAACGGTAAATAAGTTCCATGATCTAAACTTAATTCATAAAGCATTTGCTGTTCGCTAAAAGTCGACCACACGGTGGTGCGTAAATTATTTTGCTGTGAGATCAGTGTGGCTTGTTGATACATAGAGCCAGCTTCCATTAAGGCATGGCGATAACCACGGTAGCGGTATTTAAAAATCGCTTTAGTTAAATGCGCCACATAGAGCACACAGAAATTAGGCCAGCAATTGGCATCAGTTCCTACAAACTCATGCAGCATCTTTTCATAAAAATGCTGCATGTTTAGCTCTTTAATTAATTGTAATTTTTTACTAATCGGTCGGAAATGATAACAACCTGAACGAGCATTAGGAAAGCCATTCATTTTTTCTGCAAATAAAAATACCAAGGGCTCTACTGGATATAAACCGCCGGCAGAAGGGTAGGGCCGCGTACCGGAAACATTCATCGCATAGGAATCGACGAGCACCTGTTTAATGGTCGCAAAATCCATGCGTTGATTGATAAATTGTGGTGTGGAGGACTTACGCACAAACGCCGAGGGTGGGGTATCATTGCAATCTATATTATGTTTGTGAAAAGGAGAAATCTCTGCTTCGGTAAATTGCACTCTGGAAATTAGTTTGGGATTCACATTGGTAATTGAAATATTGCCGTGTTTAATAAAAGAAATGGTTTCTCGGGCAAAACTGCGGCGAATGTCTTGGTAGACTTGAGAATCAATGACTCCTTCGACTAAGCCATTAGTGAAAGTCTTTTTTTTATTGCTCATGTTTACACCGTTTCCTGAGTTTGTAGCTTACTTAAATTCAATTTCATGTCGTGTTCAGAAAAAGGGGAGTGCAGGGCTGCTTCGCTGTGAACGCTAAAGGTGGTTAAATCGGCTTGCCAGAAACAATTGATTTGATCCATGGGGGTTGGGGCATTCCAGAGTTTGGTGTATTGCGAAACAAATTGATACAAGCAATAGGCTATATAAGCCCGTTGACAACTGTTGATTTGCGGATCGGGAAATTGATCGGTACCGTTTTTTACAATTTCTCTATAAAACAACAGCCAATTGTTTTTAGTCGCAGGGATATCACTGTGCAGATAGGCTAGCATTTGATGCAGATTGGAAAAATGGGTGGGCAATCCGCTATTTACTAAATAAAGATTATCGATAATTAGAAGCTTATGCAGTACTCCGGCAGTTACTAAATAAACATCCTCATTCAAATGCTGATAAAGTGTTTTAAAATCATTGTGCGAATAATTTTGTCGATAAAATAGGAGTAGGGCATTTTTAGTATAGGATTGAGGCTGTGTATTAAGCACTTCGATTTTAAATTCCTTAGCGAGAGTGTCGTTTAAAATGTCGGTGATCAAGGGATCATCAGAATTAATGTAAATCTGCGGAATCTTTTGATGTAATAAGGGTTTTAATACATTTAATTGCTCAATTAATACTTTCTTTAACGCTGTAATATCGACTTGAAATTCAGTAGCTAATTCTTCGAGTTGCGCTTCCGTGCATTCAAATAGAGGAAATTGTTGTAAGGTATTTAGAATTTGTACTAGCTTAGGATTTGGGATTTTGGCGCCAATGTTGAAATTGGTAAGATAAACGTCTGCAGCTGCGGCGATTAATTGGAAATCATTGATAACGTACATGCACCATCCTCATGCAAAAATGATCTGGCTTCTCTAAGCCTAAAGGCGGCTTATTATATTCTTTTATTTGGAAAAATAAAGGGATTCAAAGGAGGGGCTATTCTGGAGAATGTTGGTTGGGTTATATATCCCCACGAATTACAACGGTGTCATTCCCACTCCACATGAGCTCTAAGGAGCTCAATTCTCTCAAGCGGGAATCCATAGCGACACTCTAAAGAATCGTTATAGATTCCCGCCTGATAATAGATTGCCACATTTGAATACTTTTCCAGCGGGAATGACATCGTTAGAAATTCGTGGGGATACCTCAGCTCACGGGCACGTTCACGAAACCCCCCAACCTTTTTTTTATTTCCGTCTATACTATTTCAGTGAGTTAAATTTCAACTAAGGAAAGTATCATGTACAAAAATCTAACAACAGCTTTAGCCTTTGTTTTTACACTAGTATTAAGCCAAGCCGTTTTCGCTGATTCCTGGGGTTGTGGTGAAGGAATGAAGCAAATGATTAGTTCCATGAAGTTGGATAGCGCTCAAAAAGACAAAATTAAGCCTATTTTAGATCAATTAAAGTCTTCTATTCGTGAAAGTGGTAGTCAAATGAAAGACTTAGATCTGCAAATTAACCAACAAAGCGTTTCTGCTGATATGGATCAATCTACCGTTGATAGTTTAGTGGACAAAAAGGCTAAACTAATTGGCGATATGATGAAAGCAAAAATTACTGCTAAAAATCAAATATTTGCAGTACTTAACGCTAAGCAAAAAATTGAGTTACAAAACATGATGCAAAAATTAGAAGAGAAAATGGCTAAGAAATATGCAAGCTGTCATCAGGATGACTAAGCCTTATATGAATTAAAGGCACCCTTAGGTGCCTTTTTTTTGTCCTTTATTCCTATCAATATATGGTCTAAACTCATATTTGGATAGTAATAAATCACATAGATTTAAATTGGATCAGAATAAGGAGATTTATCATGAAACACGTTAAACAAATAGCAGTGGCCTGCTTGTTCGTGAGTGCTTTAAGCTTATTAAGCGCCTGCGGTACTGTTAGAGGATTTGGACATGATGTTTCTGCTACTGGAAATGCAATTTCTCGTGCTGCTAGTAGATAAAATGGCTCAACTTCTCCCTGCAAGGGAGAAGTTGTGGAGGGTATTAATAATTAACTCCAACGTATATTACATCCCTTCTTTTCCGCTGATTTCAACATATTAATCAATGGTATAGCTCGATGTTTAAGGCTAATGTCTGGCTCTGCATTTTCATCATCATCGGCTGTGGAATTGGTTACGGACGGCGCTTTCGCCAATCCTTGCTCTAAGCTTGCTAAAGCTTGGGGGATTTCACCTGCAACAAAGGCTCCTGGCACAGTGCCAGAGTGGCCCATCAAACGGAGTAAAGCTTTGGCTACATCACCAAACATGACAATATTTTCAAAGGCTTCACTGGAAAAAGTGACTAACATATAAGCTCCTTCGTATCCATTTGCCCCTAGTTTGCGGGCAATTGCGTTGCAGATCAAGTCAGCGCCTTAAGTGATCAATAAATAAACCAAATGTATAGTCTATAATAAAAATATAGGGGTTATTGGTTGATTTTACATGAAAACAAAGCGCGAATTGGACGAACAAGTTAAAAAAACTGCTATAGAATTAGAAAAAGTTGATAAAAGCATTCAACAGTTGGAGGGTTCTTTTAGACGAATTTTTAATCAAGGAAAATTAAAGGATCTGTATGAAAAAAAACAGAGTTTAGAAGATGAAAGAGGGGTGCTTTTTCAACAGCAGCGCACACTTCAAGCTCAAGTACCTCCAATCAATAGAGCAAATCAGCAACCACAAACTCCCGCTAATGCCCGGCCGGCTGCAACTATGTCTCAACCCCCTAATAGACCTGCAGTGAATACAACATCAACTCAATATGGCTCTATGCCACAACAACCTCCTCAAAAACCGGTGATTCCGCAAAAAGCTTCCCCACCGCCAGTAAGTGAAAAACCATCATCTGCTCAATATGGCACTGTACCTACCAGGCTGGAAGAACTAGATGAATCTATATTTGCAGAATATGATTCCCCAAGGTCAGAAGCCGCCGAAACATTGGAATTTGAAGAATTATCTGAAACAGTGGAACTTGAAAAATTAGACGAAGATATATTTGCTGAAGATAAAGCACCAAAGGCAGAAGCTCCTCGCTATGGGGATGTTCGTAAGGTCAATAGAGCATCTCCAGATAATATAGATGATCAGAATCAATATGGTGATATTCGTAAAGTGAATAGGCTAAATCCTAATAATACTAATCAAAACAGGGAGCCCCGTGCTGATGCTCAGAATCAACATAGAGGAACTACTCAAACTAATAGATGGGAAGTTGTAAATAAGTCTCAAGATCCAGGACCACCTGCAAAACCTGCACACAATCCAAAATTTGATGAGCAACTTTCTCGTCAATTGGATAAATCCAAACACACCATGGCAAAACCAGCTGATGGAGGTAAACCATCAAGCCTTGGTAGGGAAACACCTCCTAAAGTGGCTCAAGAAGGTATGAAAAGTGCTTTGCAAAATGGTCGTCCACAACAAGAAAAACCAACTAACCCTGGTTCCAGTCCAAAATTTCGTGGATAAGTTTTATTAATCTAACTTTCTGTTAATTCTGCAATTTTTGCAAAAAAATGCTATAATTATAGTAGAAACAAATATATCTGGAGATGATGATGGACAGTTTATTTTTGGCTACAGTGATTGGATGGTATTTAGTCATTGTAAGCCTCTTTTTATTATTTAATTTTACATTGGTGAAATCGATTATCAATGAAGTGATGGCTCAACGTGGTTTGTTGTTTATTGTGGCCTTGCTGACACTCATTTTAGGGATAATGATGGTAACTTCACATAATATTTGGGTGTTCGCATGGCCCGTAGTGGTGACCATTTTTTCTTGGATGGTCCTTATTGGCGGTATAGTTCGCCTGTTCTTTTTAGAGCGAATAGCGGCAATGAGCCAATCTTTTCTCAGTCACCCTAATCGTATCCGCATAATGGGAGTGGTTTGGTTGGTGGTTGGTTTGTATCTGTTATTCCATGTCTATGCTATTTATTTGTACTAATAGTCCTCTTTCTAGCTTCCCTCGCCCACAAGCGAGGGGGCTTGTCATGCTCACGAAGGTGGGTATCCATTTTTGTAGGTTGGGTCGAGACCCAACAAAAAATCTTGAACGAAGATGAAATGGTTATGTTGGGTCATGACCCAATCTACGAATTTTTCGTGCCCGTGAGCGTGCCCATGCCCGTGCCCGTCTTTGAATATCGCACAATATAAAAACCGGGCACGTTCACGCTCACGGGCACGTTCACGAAAACCCACATGGAGATAGAATCCGCCATGTTTATTGCTTTTAAGAAATAAAAGATGCAATTTTCTGTTTATTTTGTTATTATAATGAGCATTTTTTAAATAACTAACCTTTTCATAGGTTGCCCGAAGTTTTGCACCAGTTGCGGAAAGTTGGGTTTCACGCATTGGTTTATCGGGAATAATATGACTCAAGAAGTAAGTAGTTTTTCTGTATTTCAATTTTCTGACGCTATTAATACAGCCTTAGCAGATATGAATTTCACCACCCCTTCACCTATCCAGGAACAAACTATCCCATTACTCTTAGAAGGAAGAGATGCTATTGCTTTAGCGCAAACTGGGACTGGTAAAACAGCGGCTTTCGCTTTGCCTATTCTACAAAAATTATCACCTAATGTTCGCGGGACTCAAGCTCTAGTTCTTGCGCCAACTCGTGAGTTGGCTATTCAGGTGGCTGAACAATTTGAATTACTAAGCGCACACCAGCCTGGCACCACAGTCGCCATTCTTTGCGGTGGCCAAGAGTATACGCGTCAATTAAAACAATTACGTGGTGGTGCACAAATCGTTGTGGGTACTCCTGGACGAATTTTGGATCACATCAACCGTGGCACTTTAACTTTAGAAAACCTACGAACCTTTATCATAGACGAAGCAGATGAAATGTTACGTATGGGCTTTATTGAAGATGTGGAAACCATTCTGGCGCAATTGCCAGAAAAACGCCAAATTGGTATGTTCTCTGCGACCATGCCACACCGAATTCGCGTGATAGCGAATACTTACCTTCAAGACGCAGCTGCAATTGAAATTCGTATGGAAACTGCAACTGTAAAAAGTGTTGAACAACGCTTTTTATTTGCTTCTGGCTTCCAAAAGCCGGATGCGCTTGTTCGTGTGTTAGCGGTTGAAGAATACCAAGGTGTGATTGTATTTGTGCGTACTAAAAGTAGCACAGAAGAGGTTGCAGAAGCTTTGCAAGCACAAGGTTTGCGTGCAATGGCAATTCATGGAGATATCACCCAAAATCTCCGCGAACGTATTATTAGCCAGTTCAAACAAGGTGCTATAGATATTCTTGTTGCTACTGATGTCGCTGCGCGTGGTTTGGACGTTGAGCGCGTGACGCATGTGATCAACTATGACATGCCGCAAGATTGTGAGACTTATGTACATCGAATTGGTCGAACTGGAAGAGCGGGGCGTTCAGGGGTGACTATTCTGTTTGTTGCGCCCAAAGAATCACGCATGATCAATAACATTGAGCGTCATACACGTCAGCGCATTGAAAAAATTCAAGTCCCTAATGATCATCTTATTCAGATGGCTAGACAACAACGTTTTATGTCCAACATCACTACTCGTTTAGAGCATGAGAATTTACCTTCCTACAAACGCATTATCGAAGAATACATTAAAGAGCACGAAGTAGATGTTCTGGATGTTGCTGCTGTTTTAGCTTTATTAATACACAAAGATGCCCCTTGGAAAAAGGAAATGCCTAAACCTATCAATGCTGCAAGAGAAGGTCGTGCAGTTCGTGAAGGTCGGTCGGATCGTCCATTTGGTAAGTTTGCTGATGAACGTAAAAGTTTTGGTCGCAAGCCTGATAGGTCAGAAAAGTCAGAAAGGTCAGAGAAGAAACAATTTACTGATGCCAACGTGCAACAGGATTTATTCCGCATTGAAGTAGGTAAAGTTCATGGTGTCAAACCCGGTAATATCGTTGGTGCTATTGCCAATGAAGCGGGTTTGCAAAGCAAACATATTACTGGTTTGAAAATTCATGATGATCACTCTACCGTTCGCTTACCCAAAGGAATGCCCAAGAAAGTCGTGCAAGATTTAACTAAAGCGTGGGTTTGTGGTAGACAATTGAATTTGAAATTGATTGGTACTGCTTAATTATTCTAATAAAAATTATAATAAAAACAACTCTAAGTCGCGCCTCGCCGCGACTTAGTTATTATTTTTTTAAATAGATGGCAGCAGCCCCAGCTGCTATAGCAACACCGGCTGCTACGTAAGAGAAGAAAGGGTAAGGATTTTCTTCTGCATAATCTGATTGAATGGCAACGATATTAGTTCTCACTTGCTCTAATGGATTATCAGTTGAGGAAATTTGCGTAATACGCAAGCTGACAGTGTCCTTAAAAAGTGTTGTTGCTTGATGAATCTCCTTAAGGAATTCATCTTCAAAACAATAACCTTTGTTTTTGATAATGACAGTAGCTCGCGCTATAGCTTCGAACACTGCAGCTTTAAAGTATTGCGCATTATTGGGAGTCCACAGTTCAGGATTGCTCATGCATGAAGTGCCTTTATAACGAGAGTCGTTTGAGTTTCGAGTGAAACTGCTCACGGTAGTATTTATCTCGTGAGGATTGGAAAGAATTTCATTGAGTTTTTTAAGAACGGTAGCAATAAAATCCTTTTGAAAAGGTGACATCAGGGTTCCTTAGACAAAGTGGGCAATATAATGGCATTGATTGCTAAGATCAATAATTTTTGAAATTGAAGTTCGCGATGAGTCCGCGGTATTACTGAGTATAAGACTGAAACAGTTGAAAAATTGCTTAATACAATTGTTTCATAATATAATCAAAGATGTATTTTTTTTATAAAAAATCAACTAAATAAGGGTCACTATGAAACTATTAGCAACCATAGGTGCGTGTTTATTTTCGGGAGTTGTAGCGGCTACCCCTTTACATAATATAGTCATATTTGGTGATAGCTTATCTGACAACGGTAACCTTTACGAAGTCATGAACCACCAGTTACCTCAGTCTCCCCCTTATTACCAAGGTCGTTTTTCTAATGGCCCAGTTTGGATTGAATTGTTGGCCGCAAGTTACTTCCCACAAAATGCAAATGCACATCTAGCAAACTATGCTTATGGTGGTGCAGGTGTTACCGATACAGAAGGTGAGGAAGTTCTCTTTACCTTAAGAAAAGAAATTGATACCTATTTATTAACTCATGATGACAAAGCCAGTGAAGACAGTTTATATGTCGTTTGGATTGGCGCGAATAACTATTTAGGCATGCCTACAGAAGTTGATAAAACCATACAAACTGTTAATTCAGGAATCAATAAAAGTTTAAAACGTTTAGTGACTAAAGGTGCGAAACATATATTAGTCATCAACCTTCCCGATTTAGGACGTACTCCTGCGGCAATTGAATTTGATTCTATTGAAACCATGAGTTATTTCTCCTCCGAGCATAACAATGCCATTGCTAAAACCGCAGAGGAATTAAAGCAAAATTATCCTGAAGTAGAGTGGTTATTCTTTGATATGAACAAAGGCTTTGGTGAGGTTGTGTCTAATCCAGAAGCTTATGGCTTTACCAATATTACAGGCACCTGCTCTAATGCCGTAGCGAATGAAAAAACCAAAAAATCTGTATTAAGAATGGTAGCTAGTGTAAAACCTAAAACTAAAATGGATGCCTGTGATGGCTTCTTATTTTTTGATTTAGTACATCCTAGTGCGGCTGCACATAAAATTTTAGCTGAGAAAGCGCGGCTTCTCTTGGATGCATCGGGAATTGAATTCACCGAACAATAAACACCATGAATCTCATTACACGGATTGTTCTTTGTTTCCTCTTGCTTCATACCTGTGCTCTAGCTGAAAAGCTAGAGATCACGGTGGATCAAAACACCATAAAATTACCTTATTGGGTTGCCAACGAGCCGCATCATGGTGCTGTGATCATCGTTAAAGGTGGAGAAATACCCGAGTGGTCTACACTTTTAGCGCGTTTTGCACAAAAGCTTACGCATTATGGTTGGTCTAGTGTGATATTGAATTCCAAAAAAACGAATTCTCCTTGGATTACCCAAATTCCCGAAGCGATAAGCGAACTACGACAGAAAAATAATCAACGTATTATTTTGGTTCATTATGGCGATCAACTGAATCAGTCATTAGAGTATTTTAGTAAGCCGCAAGCGAAGATGATTAATGGTTTGATTATGATCTCAGCCTATGATGATAAGAAAAATTTAGAAAAAACCAGTAGTTTTCGTTTTCCTTTATTTGATATCGTGGGTCAATTTGATTATGAAAGAGTGCATCAACAAAAACGTTTGCGAAGTAAGCTATTTAAACAACCTAATTACCTAGCAGTGGAAATGCCAGGTGCACAACATGATTATGAATACAGTCAAAAATTATTGGTGGCTTTTGTGCATGGATGGATGGCCAAATTACCAGAAACTAGGACGGAGCCAGTACCGGTATTAACTTCTTATCTTGTGCCTATTAATATTTTAATCAGCCACATTGCATCGATTGATGGCTTTCATACCGACAGTTAACTACCAGCCTTTCGCCTCACAAATCAATTCATAGGCTTTTAAAATTTTTTGCGTTTTATCATTGGCTATTTTGATCATTTCTTGAGGTAAACCTTGGGCTATTAATTTGTCCGGATGATTACGACTCATCATACGACGGTATGCACGCTTCACTTCTTGTTTACTTGCAGTAGGCTCTACTTCCAATAAAGCATAGGCGTGATTGAGATGATGATGCGGGGAATATTTTTGTTCGCGATAGGATGAGGACGATTGCTGCTGTTTATATTGCTGGGATTCTTCTTGGTCATAAGCCTGACTCCCGAAATCTTCATAAAAACGATACTGTTTATGTAAAGGAGCAAAACCTAAAAGAGTAAAAATCGTATCTAAAACTTTAATTTTTTGGGGTGATAAACCATCAACCAAGGACGCACGATATTGGATATCGACGAACAGTTTTAATAAATCCCGATTATCACGACAAGCTGTTTGTAATTGAGTTAAAGTGGCGCTTAAATTGAAAGCAGGTTGTTTCCCTTCATTAAATAATTGCTTCGCTAAGGTTTTTTGTTCTTTATTGAGACGCATCTCATTCATGAGCAATTTGGCCATTTCAATTTCTTGCTCGCTGATGACCCCATCTGCTTTAGCAACGTGGCCCATTACCAAAAATGTGGCTTGGAAAAAGATTTTTTGTACGGCTTTTTGCTTTTCAGCATGGTACAACCAATGCGGATTGGTAAAATGGGCAGTTAAACCTCGGTCAAAAAAATTGCCAATGAGGATACCAAAAAACGCACCGGCAGGTCCGCCACTGAGATAACCAAAAAAAGCACCTAGCAGTTTGCCCCACCAAGAGTTGGTTGTAAAAAACTCACGAAGATTCATGGATAGCCATTCAGTTTAATTAACTAGTCTGCGCTGAGTATAGCATATCGCGTCTGGTAGTAGTTTGAGTATATAATTCTTTATTTACTTATGATTTTTTATCCCTTGGGGCAATGTATTGATGCGCTTTCTTTATTCTATCCTGATGTACTTGCTTACCCCCTTTATTTTAATTCGCCTCTGGTGGAAGGGTAAAAGTTTACCTGCCTATCGTGAGCGTATTGCTGAACGTTTTGGTTTAGCGAAGCAGCCTAAAAGGCCTATAGATGTATGGCTGCATGCGGTTTCTCTAGGGGAGGTTATCGCTGCTATTCCTTTGATTGAAGCGATGCTTGCGAAATCCTGGGCTGTTTTAGTAACAACCATGACTCCTACGGGTTCAACGCGAGTCTTTACTCATTTTGGCGACCAGGTGTCTCATCAATACATTCCTTATGATTTACCCTTAATTTTGCGACGTTTCTTTAAAGACTGGCAACCCGCAGTAGGAGTCATTATGGAAACTGAACTCTGGCCTAACCTTATTTATGAGGCCAAAGCCGCGCAAGTGCCTTTATTGCTTGCTAACGCGCGTTTATCGAATCGTTCTCATAAGGGCTATATGCGCCTTCGTTTTTTATTTAAATCGCTTCTAAAGCAATTTTCTGCGATTTTAACGCAAAGTAGCGATGATGCCTCGCGGTTTATTGCTTTAGGTGCCCCTGTTTCTGCGGTGCATGTGCTGGGAAATATGAAGTTTGACGTGAAAACTCAGGCCATAACTCATGAAATCGTCCAAAAAATTAAGGAAAACTGGGGTACTGGAAGAACAGTCGTTATTGCGGCAAGTACCCATGAAGGCGAGGAAGAGGCTATTTTGTTGCAATGGAAACGCATACAAGAAGCAATTCCTGGCGTACTTTTATTGATTGCCCCACGTCATCCTGAGCGTTTTGTAACAGTTTTCAAGCTCTGCGCGCAATTGGGGTTTGATAGCGGTTTGCGCAGTGAAATAGATACCATTTCCGCAGACAATGAGGTGATAGTATTAGATAGCTTAGGGGAATTATTGGCTTGGTATCAGATTAGCCAATATGCTTTTGTGGGCGGAAGTTTAGTTTCGCTTGGAGGGCATAATGTATTAGAACCTATTGCAGTAAAAACTCCCGTTTTTAGTGGAAACCAAGTTGCTAATTTTAAGGCGATTTGCCAGGATTTACAGGAGGCAGAGGCTATTCGTTTAGTAGCAGATGCTCGGGAATTAATAGAAGCTATTATTCAAATGCACCAGGATGAAGCCAGTAGAAAGCAAATCATTGCGAATGCAACCGAGGTTTTGGAACGTAATAGAGGTGCAGTGAGTAAGCATATGGACTATATTGAAAAAATTCTCGCCTCATCTAAAGCATGAGCGCGTAGCCTGTATTACGACTTCGTCTAATACAGGCTACTTCTTTGCAAGTTGGGCCATGACCCAACATACATTAAAGTGATTTAAAGCAGAGGATTTAAGAACCTTGGTTCTGCTTCTCTTTAATTTCAGATAAAGTTTTGCAATCAATGCACAACGTTGCGGTGGGTCTGGCTTCAAGTCGCTTTAAACCAATTTCTATACCGCAAGCTTCACAATAACCAAAGTCATCGTTTCTTAAACGCTCAAGTCCATCTTCAATTTTTTTAATGAGTTTGCGCTCTCTATCGCGAGTACGTAATTCAATACTGAATTCTTCTTCTTGGCTGGCGCGATCAGAAGGGTCGGGGAAGTTGGCGGCTTCGTCTTTCATATGGGTCACAGTACGATCAACTTCTTCCATTAAAGATTGTCG
>SCSO01000300.1 GCA_004297865.1 Legionella sp. | reverse complement strand
TTCTAAATACATTTTTTCGAAAGCTTTACCATATTGATCATGTAATTCGGGTACTTCGTCGGGAGAGAATAAGGTCCAATCCCCATCTTCACGTACACGAATCATGAATAAATCAGGTACCCATAAAGCCGTGTTCATGTCATGAGTACGACGACGATCATCACCGGTATTTTTTCTTAATTCCAGGAACTCTTCTACGTCCATGTGCCAGCATTCTAGATAAGCACAGACCGCACCTTTACGCTTACCGCCTTGGTTTACTGCTACAGCAGTAGAGTCAGCTACTTTCAAGAAAGGTACAACCCCTTGGGATTTACCATTAGTGCCTTTGATGTGTGAACCCATAGCACGTACTGGAGTCCAGTCATTACCTAAGCCACCAGCAAATTTGGATAAAAGAGCGTTGTCTTTAATGGCGCTATAAATACCGTCTAAATGATCTGGTATGGTTGTGAGATAGCAACTAGAGAGCTGTGGTCTTACCGTTCCTGAGTTAAACAGGGTAGGTGTAGAAGACATATAGTCAAAAGAAGACAATAATTCATAGAATTCTATGGCTTTCGCTTCTTTATTCTTTTCTCGCATCGCCAGTCCCATAGCAACTCGCATGAAGAAGGCTTGTGGAAGCTCATAACGTACACCGCGGTCGTGAATGAAATAACGATCATATAAGGTTTGTAAGCTAAGATAATTAAACTGCATATCGCGCTCAGGTAACAGCGCTTTACCTAGTTTATCTAAATTAAAATCAGCCATTTTAGGGTCTAACATGCCTTGAGCAATACCGTGTTCAATATAGCCTTTGAAGTAAGCTGGATAAACTTTGGTCATTTCATCAAAAGTTGCCTCATTTTTGATTTTGAGCTTGCTTAAAGCTTCTGCTCTTAGGCTATCTAATAATAAGCGTGCACTCACAAAAGTGTAATTAGGCTCTGTTTCTACTAAAGCACGTGCAGACATAATCAAGGCCTTATGCACGTCTTCGTATTTGGCTTGGTTATATAGATTACGTAAAGCGTCTTTAATAACAGGTTCTGCGTGGACGTTTTCCAGGTCACGGCAAGACTCTTTAACAATAATATTGACGCGATCCATGTCTAAAGGTTTTAACTCACCATTAGGCATAGTAATCATCAAGGCTTTACTATCAACTGGTTTTTGTTGTTTGGCTTCTGTTTGACGTGCTTTGCGATGCTCTTCGCGATACAGAACGTAGATTCGGGCAACCTTGTAGTGGCCAGAACGCATCAATGCTAATTCCACTTGGTCTTGAATATCTTCAATATGGATAGCACCACCAGTAGGTAAACGGCGGTGGAAGGTTTGGGAGATTTGACGAGTTAAATCTTCAATTTGTTGATGCACCCGATCAGAAGTAGGGGCATTACCACCTTCATCAGCGATAAATGCTTTAGTAATAGCAATTTTGATCTTAGTGTCATCATATGGCACTACCTTGCCATTGCGCTTAATAGTTTTAAGTGCGCCAGGGGCATTAACAGTCAAATCCAGTTGACTTTTTAGCGGCACATCCTTTACCGGATCAAGAATTTCGGACATTGTTCCTCCACGAAATAGGTATGTTGTCAACAGTCGAGTGCAGCTTATTCACTGTTATTTAGATTATAGCAAAAACCCAAGATATAGGGATTTCTTGGGGTTATAATAACAAGATAATGTGTTTTTCTGATGGGGTCAATAGGATAATCTGGGAGTATATTGTGGATAACTTGTGGGTGAATCCTCTTCCCTCATAGTCTACCTCGGAAAACCTTTAATTATCATTGGGATCTAAAAAAGCAAGAGAAAAAAATTATTTTTATTCTTTGGATTTTACAATAATGGCATCGCTAACATTGGAAAAACCATGCACATTTAATTGGAAAGAATTCACGTGCGCAAATAATTGACTAGAACTTCCGCCATCTAAATTAATTGCATCAACACAGGATAATGGAGGTGCTTTCATTAAATGAGCTAATTCTTTGGTACTCATAGCGGAATTATTAGTGACAATGATAATGACTTTACCATCGGCAGTAATTCCTAAAGCCGAACGGTCTGCTGTACCTACCTTTAAAGAAGGAATTTTCCCTTTGATTAATAAGCGGGGACCGCTTTGTACAGCAAAGTCGATGTTATTGTCATAATCAAATTGCCGCTGGCTGGTAATAAAAGGGGTATTCCCTTTGACATAAAAAACACCCCACCAACTAATAGGTTTAAGCGGGTTTTCCAGCTTTTTATTATTAACTCTTAGTCCTAGGGGTCTAAAATCATGGTCAAAAAAACCACCATTAATGCTGATTAGGGCTTTCCCATGTTCAGCGAATTGATCAGCAGAAGCATTTTTTAATGATAGGGATCTCGCATTAATTAATTCGAGTTTGTTCTTTTGTAAATCAACGCGAAAGACATGGACGTGGGACCAAGGATTTAAGATACCACCCAGTAAATCTTGGTATTCAATGCCAGGACTTAATTCTTGCCAATCATTGGCGGAATAGGAATTAAAAGGAAGTAGTACACTGAGCAACACAAAGAAACACAACAAAAATGCCTTGATTGTTGGATAAGCATTGGTTTGCGAAGACATGTTATTGTATCCTTATGTACATCATTCAACACCACGGAATTACTTATGCAAATTAAACCGAACCATAACAATAGTGAAGTACATAAGTCAACTACAGAATTAACCCGAATTATGAATGAAGTTTTGGAGCTCGCCAAGAGAGAAGGGGCCACTGATGCCGCTGTGGCGGTCAATCATGACCGGGGATTTTCTGTGGATGTACGCATGGGTGAAGTGGAAACGGTTGCTTTTAGTGAAGACAAAGGGGTTGGCTTGACGGTGTATGTGGGGCAACGCAAGGGCGGAGCAAGTAGTACGGATACGTCATCTACTGCTTTAGCTCAATTAGTTAAAGCCGCTTGTGATATCGCTAAAGTGAGTGCGGAAGACCCTTGTTTTGGTCTGGCTGATAAGGAATTAATGACCAAAAATCATCCTGATTTGGATTTATTCCATCCCTGGGATGTGACTCCGCAACAAGCTATTGAGTTGGCTTTACGCTGTGAGTCGCATGCCCTCTCTCGCGATCCGCGTATAGTGAATTCTGATGGGGTTAGCGTGTCCTCTTATGAGTCTCATCATGGCTACGCAAATTCTGCGGGTGGTGAGGGTTATATTCACAGTACCCGTCATAGTTTAAGTTGCTCTTTGGTCGCTAAGGAAGGCGAAACCATGCAAAGAGATTACGATTACAGCAGCGTACGTCATCCTAGCGATTTACTTTCACCTGAATTAATTGCTGAAAATGCGGTAAAGCGTACTTTAAGTCGATTAGGAGCCAAACAAATTGCAACACAAACTACTCCAGTGATCTTTTCATCCCGTATTTCCAGTGGTTTGTTTGGCAGTTTTATTAATGCCATTAGCGGTTCGAATTTGTATAGAAAAAGCACCTTTTTGTTGGATTCTATAGGGGAACAGGTGTTTCCAGAGTTTATTCGTATTTATGAGCAACCGCGTCTTTTAGGTGCTTTAGGTAGTTGTGCTTTTGATACTGAGGGCGTGCCTACTCGTCCTAATGTGTTTGTGGAAAACGGTATAGTGCAACAGTATGTGTTAGCGAGTTATTCTGCACGTCGTTTGGGCTTAGAAACCACCGCGAACAGTGACGGAGTGCATAATTTAACCATTGATGCCAATGCGGGCGATTTAAGCGAGTTATTAAAACAAATGAATACTGGTTTATTAGTCACAGAATTGATGGGGCAGGGAGTGAACGGATTAACCGGTGATTATTCTCGCGGTGCGACTGGATTTTGGGTTGAAAATGGCAAGATCCAATTTCCAGTGGAAGAAATTACTATTGCAGGGAATTTAAAGGAAATGTACAAGGATATTATTGCAGTAGGTAATGATATTAACCCCAACATTGCCACCAAATGCGGCTCCGTGCTGATTAGCAAAATGATGGTAGCTGGTAAATAGATTGTCCCCATTCTCCCTCTAAGGGAGAATGGTTGGGATGAGGGTGACTCAATTTATCAGTTAATTCTTATCGCGGAAAATAATACGGCCTTTGGTTAAGTCATAAGGAGTTAACTCAACTTTGACTTTATCGCCAGTGAGGATGCGGATGTAGTTTTTACGCATGCGACCAGAAATATGAGCAGTAACTACGTGTCCATTCTCTAATTCAACACGAAACATCGTATTGGGTAAAGTATCAATCACTGTACCTGCCATTTCTATATGATCTTCTTTTGCCATAGTTCTCTCATTGATTAAAGCTATTTATTTTATAAAGGTGAAATAGTGCACTAAAATGAAGAAAATGGCAATCTAAAGCCCCTTATTCCGCATTAAAATGGAAGGGATTTTGTGTAATTAACAACCATATTGTTCCTAATTCAATAAAAAACAAGTAGGTTGGGTCGTGACCCAACATAACCATCTCAACTTCATTGAAGATTTTTTGTTGGGTCTGAGCGTATAAATCCCAACATCTTATATGAGAGCGTTCACACCACATTTTGTAAAGATAAACCTCGAGGCTCTGCTTGAGGTTTACAATAATCGAAAAATTTCCCTGAATAGTAACTCACTGTTTCTATAACTCGCTCGCTGTTATAAGCGAAATAAGCTGAAGCCACATAAGTTGAAAAACCAAGACCTAATACCAGCGTGGTATTTGCAGCATCAGTTGAACTGTCTAGAAAACGCGAGACAGCTAAAAAAGTCATACCCAAAAAACTAGCTATTTTTAAATTGAGATTCACGCGACTATCTTTATGTGCCTGCACCAATTGGGCATGTAATCGTCGACTTCTTTCCGAATGCCCCTCGTTATGTTGTTCGAGACTACCTACTAATTGCTGAGTGATTGGGTTAGGGGGTAATTTTTGTTCTAAAAAAAGTTTTATGGAACCATGCTTATGCGGATTTCTATTAATTTGAGTTGAAGTAAGTGAATGAATGTCTTTTATCAGTTCCTTATTATCATGACCATGCAAAATGGTGTAGATCAGTTGTTTAATTTTTTCATCTAACCAACCCTTAAATTCCATTTCCTTTTTGGTGTTATAAAACTCTAGGGCAGCGACAAATAAATCAAACAAGGCCGAAAAAGCAAAAGAAGAAGCCGCTAAGTCGGTTTCATTGGCCAAACCGACATAAGTGGTCAGCAGGGGGTTGTAGGAAAGCGAGAATAGTTGAATAGCGGAGATAATATTTAAACTGGCTTGGATTTTACTTTGGGTTCGCCGGTAACTGCGGGTATCAGTGAGTTGTTTAAACGCTCCAAAAACATCAAATACGGCATCAAAATAATTCCACCCCACGGTAATGCCAATATTAGCTGCTTTGGAAAATTGAAAAAGAGGTTTATTTTGAAAAATTGCGGCTTCTAAATTATTTAATAGGGTACCCACAATATAATCAATTTCTGAACCATGGTCCGCACAGAAATGGAATAGCCTATTTTCTAAAACGATTTCCTTAATACTTTTTGGCACAATACATCCTTATCAAAGCGATGTGAGGCATTATATAACAAAGCTGATAATGAATGAACTCTTCCAAATCATCGTGATTTGTTTATACTTTCTTAGTGACTTCATTGGATAAGTCTCTAAAAAGGAATTTTTTATGCACCCATTTATCAAAAAAACTTCAATAATAAGCGCCTTAATCAGCGCCATGATTTTACCTTCCGCTCATGCTTGCACTCGAACCTTGTTTGTTGGCGCAGACAACACGGTAATCACTGGTCGTTCTATGGATTGGGCTGAAGACATGTTGACTAATCTTTGGGTGTTTCCGCAAGGGATTGAACGAGATGGCGCAGCGGGACCTGATTCTATTAAATGGAAAGCAAAATACGGTTCGGTAGTGTCTTCGGTCTATCAAATTGCTACTGCAGATGGCATGAACGAAAAGGGTTTGGTCATGAACATGCTGTATTTGGCTGAAAGTGATTATGGCCAACCTGCAGCAGGGCGTAAATTGATCTCTATTAGTTTATGGGGGCAATATGCTCTGGATAATTTCGCAACGGTTGCAGAAGCAGTTACCGCTTTACAAGCAGAACCTTTTAGCATTGTGGCACCTAATTTACCGAATGGTAAACCTAGCACGGTCCATTTATCGCTTTCTGATCCCAGTGGGGATTCTGCGATATTTGAATATGTCGCTGGCAAATTAGTTATTCATCACGGGAAAGAGTTTCAAGTGATGACTAATTCGCCTATTTACAGTAAGCAATTAGCATTAAATGAGTATTGGCAGGGTGTAGGCGGCACGGAATTTTTACCTGGAACTAATCGTGCTGCAGATCGTTTTGCGCGTGCGGCTTTCTTTTTGCAGGCGGTTCCTAAAGACGCAGATAAAAATTACATTCAAAGTGTTCCTGACCAATCTTTCAATTATCAAGCCGTCGCTGAAGTAATGAGTATTATGCGTTCTGTAGCGGTGCCTTTAGGAATTACTACACCAAATCAACCTAATATCGCTTCTACTATTTGGCGTACAGTATCGGATCAAAAAAATGGCATTTATTATTTTGATTCTGCAACACGTCCTAATACCTTTTGGGTATCTTTGAAGGAATTAAATTTCACACCTGGCGCTCCAGTGATGGAGTTGGCTTTGGATAAGGGGCAAGTGTATTCCGGCGAGGTGTCAAAGTTATTCAAAGCGGCACCGTCATTTACTTTTTTACCTGCGCAAGTTAAATAAATAATTCCCTTCTCCCTTTAAGGAAATTATTTGTAGGTTGGGTCACGACCCAACAAAAAAATCTTGAATGGAGAGAATATGGTTATGTTGGGTCAAGACCCAACCTACGACTTGTTTCGTGCCCGTCTTTGAATATTGAATAATAAAAAGACCGGGCACGTTCACGGGCACGAAAACCCAACTGTATTATTACCAATTCCCCAACTTTGTGGGATGTTGCAAACTTTTTTCCAATAAATGCAAAAACTCTCTCCGTCCAATCACTTTGGCGCCTAAACGCATTAAATGAGTCGTTGGCATTTGGCAATCAATAAAATCAAAATCCCAGGCTTGCATCGTCTGACACAAAAAATACATAGCCATCTTCGAAGCGTCTGTGAGTGTATGAAACATAGATTCACCAAAAAAAGCGTTCCCTAAACTAACACCATACAAACCACCGACTAAATTGTCCTGATCCCAGACTTCAAAAGAATGCACATAACCCATTTCATGCAACTTAGTATAAGACTGGATCATTTCATTACTAATCCAAGTATTTCCAACGCGCCCAGAGCTGGTTGCGCAGGCATGAATGACTTCGGAGAAGGCGGTATCTATAGAAAAACGAAAAGGCTTTTTTAACGCTTTTTGTAAACTACGCGACACTTTAAATTCACTAGGAATTAAAATCAGG
>SCSO01000533.1 GCA_004297865.1 Legionella sp. | reverse complement strand
GGATCGACCCGCCCCCGTCATTCGCGTGCGCCATCGGTAGTGCACCCGCCGCCACCAGCGCCGCCGACCCGCCGCTCGACCCGCCCGGGCTGCGGTCGGTGTCCCACGGGTTGCGAGTGGGGCGCCCGTACGCGGCGGCCGCCTCCGTCGACGCGTTGAACCCCAGCTCCGGCGTGGTGGTCACGGCCATGGTGGCCAGGCCCGCGCGGCGGAAACGCGCCATCAGATAGGTGTCCTCCGCGGGCACGAGACCGTCGCCGAACAGCCGGCTTCCGTTGCGCTGCGGGACGCCGGCCGCGTGCGCGATGAGGTCCTTGATCGCGAACGGTACGCCCGCGAACGGGCCGTCGCTGCTGTGGTCGAGCGGGGTGGCGAACCGTTCGCCGGCGACTGCGCCGAGAACCGGATCGACGGCGTCTATCGCCCGCGCCGCGACGTCGTGCACCTCGGCCGGGCTCACCTGCCTGTCAGCAATGAGGCGGGCCAGGCCGGTTGCGTCGTGCGCGGTGTAGTCGTTGATGTCCACGGTGATCTCCATTCGGGGGAACGAACGGCCCGACAGTAGGGTGACGCCCGTAACACAACATCGGCCGAACGACCGATGCGCGAACGCCGAAACGATGCCCCTGGCCAACGCGCGACGCGCCGGGGATGATCACCTCATGTCCCGCGCCGACACGGAACGCCTCGCGGCCGCGCTGGCACTGAGTGCACGCCTCGCCCGCGACGACAGCCCGCCCGACCCAGCTCGCGTCCTGTTCGAGCTGTCCGCGTGCGTGCCGTTCGCGCATGGCGCCATCTCTCGCTGGGACGCGGCGCGCGGGTGCCACCGCACCGCCTCCAGCCTCGGCTACCCGCGGCCGATCGTCGACGCGATCAATCGCTTTCTGCCCCGCCACCCGCTGTTCGACGACATGCTCGGCCGGCGCCTGCCGCAGCAGCTGTGCACGGTGCCCCCGCGGCTGCGCCACGGTCCCGTCTTCGACGAGGTCATCGTGCCGCAGCAGTACACCGACGGCCTCAGCCAATGCCTGTTTGCCCCCGACGGGCGCTATGTGGGGATGTTGAACC
>SCSO01000299.1 GCA_004297865.1 Legionella sp. | reverse complement strand
TGGTTGGTCACAGCACTTAGTTACTTCATTAACACTACAGCAAAAATCTCAACTCATACCCAAAGTACCAATTATTCTTAAAATTTAATTACTTATATTTGCAATGACGTAATCGAATTTGCATTATATACTAGTGCGCAGAAGTTTAACCTTAAACAATAAAGCTAATCCTTCAAGACATAAAAACATTAAAATTAGTTATCTAACTTAGGAGTTCTGTTAATGAAACAACATTCTGAAAGATTTTTGGCTTTAGTTAAAGAAGCTAAAAAGAATATAAAAGAAATTTCCCCCGAAAAATTAAAAGAAAAAATTGACCGAAATGAGATGCTGCATCTTATTGATGTTCGTGAAAACAGCGAGTGGGAATCTGGATATATTCCAAATGCGATACATTTAAGCAAAGGAATTATTGAGCGGGACATTGAAAAGAAAATTCCTGAACCTACAGAACAAATAATTGTTTACTGTAGTGGTGGTTTGCGATGTGCACTGGTTGCGGATACTTTACAAAAGATGGGTTATACAAATGTGTATTCTTTGGATACAGGTCTTCAAGGTTGGGTTGATGCTGGAAATCAACTTGTTAATAAAAAGTAATAATCGGATTTACAATGTTTAACAATTATGAAGACACCAGTAGACGGGAATTAATTAAAGTCATATTGGGTGTGTTAGCAATTCCTGCTGCTCTATCGACTTTGGGTGCTATAGGTTTTGGTACCTTAATGTGGTTGCATCTACTACTTATACTTGTTGTATTTAGTCAAGGCTCTCTTGCATCTTGTTTGTTATTTGCTTTAACCAGTGCTCTTGTAGTGACTGGATTAAATGCGCTGATAGTTTTTAGTACCCTCTATGTATTTAAAAATTTCGAAACTACCTTTAATAACTGGCTAACTGAGATTGCAGAAAATCCCCTTAGTTTATATGCCTTTGGCTCCTATACATTAATTGGTGTAGGTTTACTTGCAGTGACGACAGCAACTGGAGCAGTTGCTTTTTTTGCTTTAAGTTGGACTGCAGTAGTTGCGCCTAGCATCCTCACTATAGTTGGAGCTTTAGAAGGTTTGGCAATTGGTCTAAGCACCTATGCCCTAATCGTAAGTACCTTGAGTGCAATATCTTGGGGTATTTTTGCAGGAATTAATTATATTTCCAACCAAATCATCTCCTGTTTTTCAGCACAAAATAATGAAGAGGTGACTAGCGCTAATTTAGGTAGTACCTCTTATGGGTCGATGTATCAAGATCATCCTGAAATGAGGTTTCAGGACAGCGATATCATGACGAAATCGAACGCTCGTAATTTAATAAAACCAGCAGAACCGCTTAATCTATCGCTTGCGGTAATTGATGAATGGGATGGTGTTAAAGTTGAAGTAGCTCCGTCTACTCCTCTTCCTTGATTCAAGTTTGGTATTTCATTTCACTGCATTGCCCGCTCGCAGAATTGGTTAAACTTTTCGAGCGGCAATATAGGATTCTAGAGTCAGCTCATGAAGAATTACTTCGGCGCAGGTAAAACTAGTTAGCGTATCCAGGATATTTTTAAACAGGTTGGGGTTAATCGGGGTAACCTGTTGCGCATAATACAAGCCAATCATGAAATTAAGTGCAGCACCGACTCGTCGTTGGTTACGGCTGGCATTATCACTTAATGCCAGCGTCGTAGCGGCATAAATGATCATTTCCAAAGCAAGTATTGGTGCTTGTTCTGGATTTTTGAAAAGCTGATAAGATGCATAAGCTAGATTAAATACGTTCATATTCTGAAGAATCCTAATATCAGGCTTATAGCTAAACATGGTGCTCATATTGTTTCCATCTAAAAGGGTTTGATGAAATATTAACCACTTTTTGCTGTTAATGCAATAAGTTAAATATAACTATAATAAAGGTTTAAATTGACCGCGAAACAGGTTCTCTCACAAAAGCTAAACAACTTTCAAGGGGGTAGCTCCCTTTGTAGTGTGCAGTAATTAAAACGATTTTTTTAGAGCCATGATATGTGCGTAGGCGTCATCAATTCGTTCTGAGCTAATAACTCCAGATAACACATTTGCTTTGATGAGATTGATCACTTCTTCTGTGTTTTGTGGTTCGAGTGATAAGTTGTTACCGAAAATGAGCATATCTGCTCCTGCGTTGATGGTTAAGACTAAGGCTTGTTCAAGACCATAATTATCACTGATGGCTTTCATCTGCATGTCGTCGGTAATAATCACCCCTTTAAAATTTAATTGATTCCGTAACAATTCGGTTAATATCTTATGCGACAAAGTAGCAGGTAATCCGGATTTATCCAATTGGCGATTCACAATATGTGCAGTCATGACAACACCGCAAGCATGTGCTGCTGAGAGTAACTGTCGGAAAGGATCTAATTCATAGGACTTCCATGTATCCGTGACATCAACAAAACCTAGATGGGAGTCATTGGTGGAACTACCGTGACCAGGGAAATGTTTATAGGCACATTGCACTTTATGCTTTAGGAAGTAATGGGAATAGATAGCCCCATAGCGGGATACCAGATTTGAATCACTGGAAAAACTGCGATCAATTTTCCCAATAACTGGATTATCTGGGTTAACGTTTACATCAAGGACGGGGGCAAAATTCAAATTAAAACCCGATTTAACTAAGGTTTTCGCCATTAATTCGGCAGTAAGCTTAGCATCTGCAAAGCTCCCCTTTCCTATATCAGCTGCAGAATCTACCTTAGGGAATCCATATTTCTCTTGTAGCCGATTAACCTGCCCTCCTTCATAATCTACGGAAATCAGTAAAGGCATTGGAGGGCGATGATATTTTGCATTAGCTTGTTGATTAACACTTTGTAAATCGCTATTTAATTGTTTTACTTGTTCAGGGCTTTCAATATTTTTATTGTAGGTTTCTGTGCGAGAATCGTAATCAAATAAAATCACACCACCAATGTTGTTTTTTTCAATGCTCTTTACAATTGGCGACTGTGCATTAACATTTTTGCCATCAAAACCAATAATAAGCATCTGGCCAATTTTATCACGTAAACTGATTTCAGATGCGGCATAAGTAATATAACTCGTTGAAAGGCCTAGAAAAACCAAAAAAGAGTACAAAAAATTCATGAATGCTCCACATCGAAATTGAGCAATATATTACCACATTAATGCGCTTTTACTCAAATCCTCAATGATTACTGGTCACAAACATGATCTAACAC
>SCSO01000030.1 GCA_004297865.1 Legionella sp. | reverse complement strand
GGCTTGTTTAGTATTTCCTGAAGATTCAAGAGCTTCCTTAATAGCGAGGTTTAGAGCATTCATGGGCAATTCGATTGAAAAAGAAAGCATTATAACTTAAGAGAGGCCAGTATCGCTAATTTCCAGATCTTGTGTTGAAATAAGCCTTGAGCACAGTATAATATACCACACATTATGATGATTTATTACTCATATTCATCTTAAATTAAGACCAATAGTTAAAGATTTGTTCAGTAGAAAATCAATAAAAAGAGCGCTTATGAACCCAACAAATGTATCAGCTGCTAAAAAGAATAAAAGTTTTTTAGGCTTTGCTTGGCTGGTATGGGGTTTGGCTGCCACGTTTTATTTTTCAGATTATCTTGCGCGAGTAGCCCCAGGGGTTATGCACCGCTTTCTCCAGATTGATTTTGGTATTAATGAAGTGGGATTTGGAATACTCACTGCGTCTTTTTATGTTCCTTATATCGTCATGCAGATTCCCGTAGGCTTAACGGTGGATCGTTTAAGTATCCGTGGTTTGTTAACAATTATGTCTATTGTAACTGCCTTTGGATGTGGGGTTTTTGGCTTGGCCGATGGTTTGATGATGGCGTCCATTGGCAGAATGCTGATAGGTTTTAGCGCGGCCTTTGCTTTTGTCTGTTCACTGCGCTTGGCAACTTCTTGGTTTCCACCGAGTATGCTAGGTTTATTGTCAGGTTTAACCCAGGCTATAGGAATGTTAGGTGCAGCGGCTGGGGAGGCGCCAGTTTCATTTTTAGTTGCGCAAGTGGGCTGGCGGCACAGTATGCTAATTATTGCGTTCATTTTTATTGCGCTTGCCGGACTTCTCTATCAATTTGTGCGTGATAAACCTGGACAGCGACGACATGAGATTCAAACAGTTGATCGCATCAGCATTTTAGAAAGCCTTAAAATTATTTTATCCAGCAAACAAACTTGGTTAAATGCCATGTATGCCGGATTTCTCTTTGGCCCAACGGCCGTGATTGGAGAGGCTATAGGTCCTGCTTATTTACAATTTGGTAGAGGGTTGGGCGCACATGCTGCTGCTTTCGCAACTGGTTTAATTTTTATAGGTTGGGGTATTAGTGGGCCCTTGTCTGGTTGGATTTCGGACCGCATAGGTTTACGTAAACCCTTGATGATTGTATCGGCAGTCTTTGGTTTAATTTTTACAACGCTGTTAGTCTTTTTACCGCACATGAGTCAAACAACAGCGTATTTACTGTTGTTCTTTTTTGGAATCACCAATACAGGTGTAGCAATTGCGTATGCGGTTTCCACGGAGCTACACGAACGCAATGTCCTAGGTACTTCCATCGCTTTTACTAATATGACTTCTATTTTTGTCGGTGCTTTATTACAACCACTAGTAGGTTGGTTGGTTGATTTAGTTGCTGGAGAACGTGCTTATAATGTTGAATCGCTTTTGCTTTCAGATTTCCAAGCGGGATTAAAATTATTACCACTGTGTTCTTTAGTGGCTTTAATTTTATCTTTTACCATTAAGGAAACACATTGTAAGCCAATCAGGCATTAGTAATGTTTTAATTGTTAAATTTCTTACTTGTTGCAATAGTATATCGCGCTTTTCCCCTATTTGCTGCTATACTTCCCTCAGCGCTTTGCTACCTATGGAGTAATGCTGCTTGCAAACTAATAAACATGGAGATAACAATGAAAAAACTTACAGGATTAATCATTATCCTGGCTGTTTTAGTCTTAGGTGGATACTATGGCATGGGTATGGTTACCGAGAAAACAATTAAAAGTAATCTCGCAGTAATTAACCAATCGAATGAATTGTTCGCCGATGTACAAGAATACAACCGTGGTTGGTTTTGTTCGAATGCTAAGATTAAATGGCGCATGCATCTTCCTGAAAGAGTAGTTAGTGAAAATGGTCAGACCACAACTATTCCTGCTCAAGATTATCAAATGGAAATGCCAGTTAAAATATATCACGGCCCTTTTATATTCGCGAATAAACGAATTAAATTTGGTATGGGTTACGCGATTTCTGATATTCCATTCCCCGAGCAATACAATAAAGAATTCTCTGATAGTTTCACTAATGAATCCGTGAAACCACAAGTCAATTTAAGCATTTTTGTTAACTACTTAAACAAGAGTACTGTCGGTTTGAATTTACCAACTTTCAAATTAGTAGCTAAAGATGGTAAGGGCCAATTTGATTGGCAAGGAATGACCAGCACTACTTATATGTCATCTAACTTGAGTAAAGTGAAAGGTGATTTGGCTGTTGTTGGAATGACTTTTAATAATGCAGATACTCGCGTTACTTTAGGTAAAGTTACTAGTGATTATAATTTGCATAAAAGTGATTCAGGACTTTATTTAGGTGATGCAAGCTTCAACCTACCTGCTTTTGAAGTGGTGGTCAAAGATCAAAAAATGTTTGAACTAAAAGAATTAGCAATGAGTTCTGATAGTGACATTGATGACAGTCTCTTCAATATGCATCTTAATTTGAGCTTAAAATCAGTCTTAGCTAATGGCCAAAATTATGGTCCAGGTACTATTGAAGTCGCATTAAGAAATCTAGATGCTGACGTTCTAGCACGTTTAAATGATCAAGCTAAGGCAATGCAAAATGGTACAGAATTGCAACGTCAACAAGCAGTCATGGCGATGCTTCCTGAATTACCTAAATTATTTAGCAAAGGTGCCGAGTTTGAAATTTCTACCTTGTCTTTGAAATTACCTGAAGGCGATATTGATGGAAATCTGTTCGTTGCTCTACCTAAAGGGGATAACAATAATCCCTTTGAATTGGCACAAAAAATTAAAGGTAATGCTAAAATCAAAATCCCAGTTGCCGTAGTGAAAAAACTTGTGCAGCAATCCATTATGCAACAAATGTCCAAACAACCAGACATGCAGCAAGCATTAATTCAGCAATTGCAAAGTGCTCAAGGACAAGCTAATCAGCCTGCACCTACCACTGAACAATTAGCTGCTATGCAAGCGGATAAAGAAATTGCTAACTTTGAACAAAAAGGTGTAATAGTCGTTCAAGGTTCTGACTACGTTACCGAAGTCAGTTTAGAAGGTGGTAAATTTGTAGTGAATGGCAAACCATTTGATTCTTCGATGGTAAAGTTTTAAGTGTTGTAGAAGGGGATAAGTTGTTATCATAACAACTTATCCCATTTTTATTAATGAGTAGGATTAATTGGTAGTAAAAGAATCGTAAATTTTCAATAAATATTGAATTATAATAGAGTTTTTTCTTTTCTACCCTTGTCTCATATTGCCCGATTCGGTAATATACTGCTTTCAAAAGG
>SCSO01000298.1 GCA_004297865.1 Legionella sp. | reverse complement strand
TAAATTAGATGACAAGCCGCGCAGTGCCAAAGGTTGGTTTTTATTAGGGAAGTTGTATTCAAGTCAAACAGAGTATGGGAAGGCTCAAGACGCTTTTACTAAAGCTCATGAATTAAATCCCGATGATGAGCAGTTTACGGTGTTTTATATTCATAGTTTATGGATTAGTAATAATCAGCAATTTAATGATGCGATAAGACAATTGTTTAAGGATTCATTAGTAAAAAATCCCAAACAGGCGGATGCTTTGGCGATGTTGGCTATGGATGCCTTTCTAGAGCATCATAATGAACAGGCGGTTGGTTATTGGCAAAGGTTACTGCAATTGACAGCACCGCAGTCTGAAGAAGCGGAAGCGATTCGTAAAGCGATTGCGAAGGCTCAGAGTGAATTTTCCCCGCATACGTAAGGTTTTTCGTGAACGTGCCCGGTTTTTATATTGTGTAATATTCAAAGACTGGCACGGGCACAAAAAAACTCGTAGGTTGGGTCGTGACCCAACATAACCATTTCATCTTCGCTCAAGATTTTTTGTTGGGTCACGACCCAACCTACGAGTCCTGTCATTGATTTTAAAACCATCAATAAACTTCTTCCTCCTCAAACTTCCCTAAAGCTTCCAAAAAGTATTCCCCATAATGCGCCAACTTATGCTGACCCACCCCAGAAACACTCAATAACTCCTCGGTATTCCGCGGTTTAATCTCTACCATTTCATACAAAGTCGCATCACTGAAAATCATAAATGGCGGTTTATTCTCTTCTTCCGCCAAACGACGTCTTAAACTACGTAGGACTTCAAACAAAGGACTACTAGTCTTCTGAACCGCCACTTTGGTTTTAGTTTTCTTCTTGGATTCTTTATGCTCGTTTTGCGGAATAGTTAAAGCAATTTTCTCTTGACCCTTTAAAAGAGGGATAGCCTTAGGCGTTAATTTTAAAACATTGAAATGCGCTATATCTTGTTCACAATACTCTTTATGAATCAGTTGCCAAGCCAATTGCTTCCAATAATGCGCCGATTTGTCTTTCCCAATCCCATAAGTCGTTAATTGCTCATGGCCAAATTGCAGAATTTTTTCATTAGTCGCTCCGCGCAACACATCAATAGTATGAATTAGCCCAAAGCTTTGCTTTAAACGATAAATACAAGAAAGAATCTTTTGCGCATCTTCAGTCGCATCCGCAACTGCGGGAGGATTTTCACAGACATCGCAATAATTACATTGTTGATCCCAAGGCTCATCAAAATAACGTAATAAAATTTGCCGACGACAATGAGCTGCTTCAGCAAAGGCTAACATATGGTTTAATTTATTACTTTCTACCCGTCGTTGCTCCTCCACCGGAATCTCATTAATCCAAGCCCGTAAACGCGCACTATCGCCGGCATCATAAAGTAATAAGGCCTGCGCAGCCAAACCATCCCGTCCAGCTCGACCGGTTTCCTGATAATAGCCTTCGATGTTTTTAGGTAAATCATGATGGACCACAAAACGCACATTAGGTTTATCGATGCCCATACCAAAAGCAATCGTAGCCACGACGATATCAATTTGGTCATAACGAAACAGGGTTTGCACTTCGCGACGTTCTTTATGCGGTAAGCCAGCATGATAAGCACGGGCTTTAAAACCCATGTCTTGTAATTTTTCGGCTAATTTCTCGACACTATTTCGGGTACCACAATAAATAATCCCAGATTGCTGTTGGGTTTCACTTTCTAAAAATTGTTTTAATTGTTTTGCTGCATTGGTTTTCGCAATCACTTTGTAATGGATATTCGGACGATTAAAAGAAGCCACGTATTTCTTAGGTGAATAATTGAGCTTCTCCACAATATCTTGTCGCGTTTGTTTATCCGCAGTTGCGGTTAAAGCAATAATAGGAATGTCAGGAAAATGCGTTTTTAATAACCCCAAGGCTGCATATTCCGGACGAAAATCATGACCCCATTGAGAAATACAATGCGCTTCGTCAATGGCAAAGAGCGCGATATGACAATCGGCTAAGCGATCCAGAAAAGACGTACTAATTAAGCGTTCGGGAGCAATATATAATAAATCCAATTCACCTTGATGCAATTGCGCTAATACTTGTCGAGCTTCCTCACTACTTAAAGTAGAGTTATAAAAAGCAGCGCTTATTCCTTGTAAACGCAAAGCAGCGACTTGATCTTCCATCAAAGCAATTAAAGGAGAAACTACAATTCCCACTCCAGGTCTTACGATAGAGGGGATCTGATAACATAAGGATTTACCACCGCCAGTTGGCATGAGCACTAAAACATCATTCCCCGCGATCACATCATTAACGATCTCTTCTTGCGGTGTTCTAAAGGAATCAAAACCGAAATAATCTTTTAAAATGACGAGAGCATTTTTATTTTTAAGAGTAGGTTGCACTAAATCTTCCATGTATTATTCGAATTCTTCTTTCATGGTCGTTGAAAATCCGCAATAATATCATCAATTAAAACGGTATGACATAAACTTCTAAGGACAGTCTATGGATTTTGAATTCACAGAGGAACATTTAGCGTTTAAACATATGGCAGCAGAATTTGCCCAAAGCAAATTAGCACCTATGGCAGAACATTGGGATGAAAACAGTATTTTCCCGATTGATGTTTTGCGAGAAGCGGCTCAGCTAGGAATGGCTGGCATGATTGCAAAAGAAGATATTGGTGGTGCGCAATTAAATCGCCTAGATGCTGCAATCATCTTCGAACAATTAGCAACAGGCTGTATAAGCACTAGCGCTTACCTGTCTATTCATAACATGGTGACTACAGCCATTGATCGTTATGCCGGTCCGGAGTTACGTTCCCATTGGGGTCCGAAATTAACTGCTATGGAAGTAATCAGTAGTTATTGTTTAACAGAGCCTAACTCAGGCTCCGATGCTGCTTCTTTAAAA
>SCSO01000029.1 GCA_004297865.1 Legionella sp. | reverse complement strand
AGATCCTTATGTTGGGTCATGACCCAACCTACGACAGCCTTTTCACAGTGGTAACAGTGGTTCGAATCCCCTTGGGGACGCCATCACACAGAATGGTTTATTCCTTTTTTTGTAGGTTGGGTCGCGACCCAACATAACCATTTCATCTTCGCTCAAGATCCTTATGTTGGGTCATGACCCAACCTACTACTTTTTTCGTGCCCGCCTTTGAATATTGCACAATATAAAAACCGAGCTTTTTTCGTATGTTGGTTCATGACCCAACATACGAATTTGCTTCTCCCTTATATTATTCCCGGTGCAGTTGTGCAGGGTATTGGCGTACCTGTATTGGGAATGTCCAAATGTTGCATCTCTTTATCTCGCACTATTTCAGGATTAATTAATTGAGGATTATTCAACCTTGCAAGAATATCTTTGAGGATTTCTGGCGTGACTTGAAATTTCGTGGGATCTACTTTTCCATCAGGTGAGGGGCCTGGTTCCGGAAGTAGGATTTTCAAAGGTTGAGATTTATCATCAGGTAATTGCTCTGGAGATAACTGAGCTTTATCAATCAGTTCTATAATCATTCCATCATACACGAATTTTCCATCAGCAAGTTGTAATCCAGTAAGTCCCGCTGCTTGAGCAGAAGTGATATAACCGTTTATAGTAGAGCAAATTTTTTGCAAAACGTGCACACTGATATCCAAAGGCATCCCAGCCGCGATTCCCACGCCTTCTCCCGCAATGCTCATAACAGAACCAAGTATGTGAGCCAAACTAATAGCACAATAGGTGTTAATTAATTTTCCCATAATAACCGGGGCGAATAAGAGCACTGCGGCAGGGCTTAATCCCACCAATAAAATCCTACTTAAATAAGGAGTCATCTGATATTGAGAAGATACGGCATGAGTGGATTGGCAAGCTAATTCTCCAAGCAAAGCGCCCGCAGTAGCCCCAGCATAACCAAAACCGGCACCTAAGACTGTTCTGGCAGCCTTGGTAAAAGGATAATTAGTTTTGGGTGTCTCTTCAGCGGCATTAGCACATTTATCAGTTAAAAATTTAGAAAACTTCTCCCACTCTTGTTCGGTAAAAGGGGGCAAATTATTTCTTTCTAATTCTGCATTGGCAATTATGAAAGCGTTAGGTTGGTTGATTCTGCGTTTTGCAGCTAAAAAACAAGTTTCTTTTAATTTTTGATTTGGGAAATTAGTTTTAGTTATCCCTACATTGCTTTTCAGAATGCGGTAAAGGGTAGAGTTATTTTTAGATGCTTTAAGCTGATCTAAAACGTATAAAGTTGCGGCGAACATTTCTCTTTTAGCAGACAGTCGTTCATGGCGTTGTTCAGGAGTAGCCGTTAATTGGGCTTGTCTTTCTTCTAAGGAATTGCCTTTTTCAGCAAGTAGTAAATTAGGATTTAAGGCGATGCGCATTTTTTCTAAAAAAAGGATTTGCTCGTTTCTAGTGGTAACGTCTGTGCCTCCGAGCAGGATCGGCAAACCAACCCAAGAAGGTTTGGCACTTAAATCAACATGTTTTTTTTTCTGATAGGTTTCACGCAAAGCAGGAAATTTTTCAAAAGCATCATTAGGTAATACAAATTCTTGCATAATAAACCTCACGTCCATGATAAAAATTCATACGTTTTTTTATCTTACTGATTCATTGCTTAAATGCAATGTTATTTGGTTATTTTTTACTAAATTGTTGCAATGCATTGAGAAATATTTAGAGATAATGATGGGAACTGATGATTTTTTTTTTGGATATGATACTTTTAATTAAGATAGAATAATCTAGAAGGCCAGACTGATGGAATTAACTCAAAACGAAGTAAAGGTAGGTTACGTGGAACGATTCAAAAATTATTTATCGCTACTTCGCATATCACACTGGTCTAAATCAATGTTTGTGTTGCTTGGATTTATTTATACCCCCAACTCTGGGTATTTTATTCCGGCCTTATTAGCCGCTTTTTCCTTCTGTCTCATTTCCAGCGCTGTGTATATTTATAATGACATTGAAGATCGTTCAGAAGACAGCATGCATCCCCATAAATGCAAACGCCCACTTGCCAGTGATAAAGTCTCCGTGTTTGATGCTATTGTCATGCTTTTCCTTTTATTATTTTTGGGTTTGGTTTTAGGATGTTTAGTATCCAAAAAACTTGGCCTGATTCTTTGCATCTATATGGCTGTTAATGTGGCTTATAATCATGTTTTAAAACTGATACCTGTTTTTGATGTAGGCTGTATCGCCCTAGGCTTTATGTTAAGAGTTCTAGCTGGAACGATAGGTATTGGCCTACAAATCTCTACTTGGCTTCTAGTCGCAGCGACTTTACTCAGCTTATTTATCGCTTTAAATAAACGCCGTTTAGAAATGCAATTGGGATTAAAACATGCAACACGCGCCGTGTTAAAAAAATACAATCCGCAGATGCTACATTGGTTAATCGTAGGTATAGGTATAGCCTGTTTTATCACTTATTTGTTTTACACCATCTATGCACGTGATGAATCCTTTTATTTCATATTAACCTTGCCTTTTGCGGCTTTTGCTCTCTGGCGTTTTTCTTGGTTAGCCACTCAAGACGTAGCCAATGATGATCCGGTGAATGTCTTTCTCAGTGACCGCTTATCCCGACTCAATCTCTGGTGTTTTATTACACTAACTTTTATGGCTCTCAATGGATAATCATCGTTTAAACAAATATGACCTATTATTATTGTGTGTATTCGCTTATTTAATAATAGTTCAATTGTTTGCGATTTGGCCTTTTACCATAGACGACATGTACATCCCTTTACGCTATGCCAAAAATTGGGTAGCAGGGGAAGGGTTGGTGTGGAATCCGCAAACGCCTCCTGTAGAAGGATATTCCAGTTTTAGTTTTGTAGTATTAGGTGCCATTGCTTTGCTTTGGGGTATTGACCCCATCGTTTTTTTGAAAGCAGCTGGTTGTGTGGGCTTGATATTCACGGTTATAGCCGTGTATTGGATAGCGCGTTTTAACTTAAATAGACAGCAAGCCTTTATTCCTTGTATTGGTTTACTACTCTATGTTGGTCAAATCATCTGGGCTGCTAGTGGGCTTGAGACCGCAGTCTATGAAGC